>NZ_DALYOQ010000017.1:0-1101 GCF_031974595.1 Pantoea sp. CTOTU46764
TCACCTCGATCTACACGTTCCGCCTGATCTTTATCGTGTTCCACGGTGAAGAGAAAATTCATGCTCACGCCGGTAAAGGCATTACACATCACCTGCCACTGATTGTTCTGATGGTGCTCTCCACCTTTATTGGTGCGTTGATTACGCCTCCTCTGGCGGGCGTGCTGCCGCAGAACGAGTTTGGTGAAGGCGGCAAAGTGATGCTGGAAATCACCTCAGGCGTAGTGGCTATCGTCGGTATCCTGATCGCTGCAGCGCTGTGGCTGGGTAAACGTCAGCTGGTGACCAGCATTGCTAACAGTGCGCCGGGTCGTTTCTTCGGCACCTGGTGGTTCGCGGCCTGGGGCTTCGACTGGCTGTATGACAAGGTGTTTGTAAAACCTTATCTCGGCATTGCCTGGTTACTGAAAAGCGATCCGCTGAACTCACTGATGAACCTGCCTGCGCTGCTGTCGCGCATTGGTAACAAAGGTTTGGTAGTGAGTGAAAACGGTTATCTGCGCTGGTACGTGGCTTCAATGAGTGTCGGTGCCGTTGTGGTGCTGGCGCTGCTGCTGGTGATTTAAAGATTGATGAGCGGGGCGGGTTCGCTCGCCCAATTAGAATGTCAAAAATTGCCTGAAGTAAGGCAATAAAAAGGGAAGTTCGCCGTGTTATTACCTTGGCTAATAATTATCCCCTTCGTTGGGGGCTTGCTCTGCTGGTTGGCAGAGCGCCTCGGCGCAAAGGTACCGCGCTGGATTGCCATGATCACCATGGGCCTGACGCTAGCGCTTGGCCTGCAGCTGTGGTTGCAGGGAGGCTATTCACTGACGCAGGCTGCGGGCATACCGCAATGGCAATCGACTTTCTCAGTACCGTGGATTCCGCGCTTTGGCATCAACTTCCATCTGGCGATTGATGGTCTGTCGCTGCTGATGGTGGTGCTGACCGGACTGCTCGGTTTGATGGCGGTGCTGTGCTCCTGGAACGAAATTGAGAAATATCAGGGCTTCTTCCACCTCAACCTGATGTGGATTCTCGGTGGTGTGATTGGCGTGTTCCTCTCCATCGACATGTTCCTGTTCTTCTTCTTCTGGGAGATGATGCTGGTGCCGATGT
>NZ_DALYOQ010000017.1:1200-23282 GCF_031974595.1 Pantoea sp. CTOTU46764
AAAACGCGTATCAGCGCTGCAACCAAGTTCTTCATCTACACCCAGGCATCCGGTCTGATCATGTTGGTGTCGATTCTGGCGCTGGTGTTTGTGCACTATAACGCCACTGGCGTTTGGACTTTCAGCTACGAAGAGTTGCTGAAAACGCCGATGTCGCACACCGTTGAGTATCTGCTGATGCTCGGCTTCTTCATTGCCTTTGCGGTAAAAATGCCGGTGGTGCCATTGCACGGTTGGCTGCCAGATGCGCATAGCCAGGCACCAACCGCCGGTTCGGTTGACCTCGCAGGTATCTTGCTGAAAACCGCGGCCTACGGCTTGCTGCGTTTTAGCCTGCCGCTGTTCCCAAATGCGTCAGCAGAGTTCGCACCGATTGCCATGTGGCTCGGTATCATCGGCATCTTCTACGGTGCATGGATGGCGTTCTCCCAGTTCGATATCAAACGTTTGATTGCTTACACCTCGATTTCGCACATGGGTTTCGTGTTGATCGCCATCTACACCGGCAGCCAACTGGCCTTCCAGGGCGCGGTCATTCAGATGATTGCGCACGGTCTTTCTGCTGCGGCACTGTTCATCTTGTGCGGTCAGCTGTATGAGCGTCTGCATACCCGCGACCTTCGTCAGATGGGCGGTTTGTGGTCACGAATCAAATGGATTCCGGGTCTGTCACTGTTCTTTGCGGTTGCAAACCTCGGTATGCCGGGCACCGGTAACTTTGTTGGCGAATTCATGATTCTGACCGGCAGTTTCCAGGTGGTGCCGGTGATTATCGTCATCGCAACCTTTGGTCTGGTGTTTGCTTCGGTTTACTCCCTGATCATGATGCAGCGCGCTTACTTCGGCGAAGCCAAGTCGAAAGATCCGCTGCCAGGCATGTCACCGCGTGAGTTCCTGACTATCGGCGTATTGGTAGTGTTGCTGGTGCTGCTGGGGACCTATCCACAGCCAATCCTCGACACATCCCATGCTGCGATGAGCAATATTCAGCAGTGGTTTACCGCTTCAATTTCAACTACAAGGCCGTAATTCGCCATGACAATAACTCCTCAACATCTGATCGCGTTACTGCCGCTGTTGATCGTCGGATTGACGGTGGTGGTGGTGATGCTGTCCATTGCGTGGCGACGCAATCACTTTGTTAATGCCACGTTGACGGTGATCGGACTTAACATTGCGCTGTTTTCTCTGTGGTTTGTGGGCCAGGCGGGAGCGATGGATGTCACGCCGCTGCTGCGCGTTGATGGCTATTCGATGTTCTATACCGCGCTGGTAGTGCTGGCGAGTTTAGCCACCTGCACTTTCGCTTATCCGTGGCTGGCCGGTTTCCCGGACAACAAAGATGAGTTCTATCTGCTGGTGCTGATTGCGGCACTCGGTGGGATTGTGCTGGCGAGCGCCAACCATCTGGCGGCGTTGTTCATCGGCATCGAACTGCTGTCACTGCCGCTGTTTGGTTTGATTGGTTACGCTTTCCGCCAGAAACGTTCGCTGGAAGCGTCGCTGAAATACACCATTCTTTCAGCGGCGGCCTCATCGTTCCTGCTGTTCGGTATCGCGCTGATTTATGCTGATTCCGGCAGCCTGAGCTTTGTGCAGCTCGGCAAAAGTCTGAGCGATAGCATGATTCAGGAGCCGCTGTTGCTGCTGGGTCTGGGTATGATGATTATCGGTTTGGGCTTCAAACTGTCGCTGGTACCTTTCCACCTGTGGACGCCAGACGTTTATCAGGGTGCGCCTGCGCCGGTTTCAACCTTCCTCGCCACCGCCAGCAAGATCGCCATCTTTGGCGTGATTATGCGACTGTTCATGTACGCGCCAGTTACAGATAGCGAAGCTGTTCGTACCGTGCTGGGCATCATTGCCTTCGCGTCGATTCTGTTCGGTAACCTGATGGCGATTTCCCAGAGCAACATCAAGCGTCTGCTTGGTTACTCGTCAATCGCGCACCTTGGTTATCTGTTAGTGGCGTTGATTGCGGTGAAAACTCATCAGCTGTCGCTGGAAACCGCGGGCGTTTATCTGGCCGGTTACCTGTTCAGCAGCCTGGGCGCGTTCGGCGTAGTAAGCCTGATGTCGAGCCCGTATCGCGGTCCGGATGCCGACACGCTCTATTCTTATCGCGGTCTGTTCTGGCATCGTCCGATTCTGTCTGCGGTAATGACGGTGATGATGTTGTCACTGGCCGGTATTCCAATGACGCTCGGCTTCATCGGTAAATTCTACGTTATCGCCTCAAGTGTGAACGCACATCTGTGGTGGTTGAGTGGTGCGGTGGTTGCAGGTAGTGCGATCGGCCTTTACTACTATCTGCGCGTAACGGTAAGTCTGTACCTCAGCCCGCCGGAACTGCACAACCGCGACACGCAAGCCAACTGGGCGTTTACGGCGGGCGGTGTTGTGGTGCTGATCTCTGCGATTCTGGTATTGCTGCTCGGTGTTTATCCGCAGCCGCTGATTACACTGGTGCAGATGGCGCAGCCGCTGATGTAATACAGACCGCGTCATGACTAAATCGGGCCTTCGGGCCTGATTTTTTTTGCCTGCAATTTACTGTGTAGTGAGAGATTGAGCACAGAGTCATCACGAGCTTTTCAGCTGCCGCTGCTGCTCACTGCGTTTGGCCTAGCCGGTGTGATATTCTCAACGGATCACTTTTTTTGCTCAGACAAGGAAGCACCATGGAAATGCTTTGGCTTGATTGCCATCACAGTGAACTGACGGCGCAACAACTCTACACTTTGCTGGCGCTGCGCAATCATGTCTTCATCGTGGAACAAAACTGTCCCTATCAGGATATTGATGGTCAGGATTTAGCCGCTGATAACCGCCACATCTTGGGATTCCTTGACGGTAAGCTGCTGGCCTATGCACGCGTGTTAACGCCAGCTTCAGACTCTGCACCCGTGCTGATTGGTCGTGTGATCGTTTCTGAAGAGGCGCGCGGTTTGAAGCTGGGGTATCGCTTGATGGAGAAGGCGCTTGAGAGCTGCGAGAAGCATTGGTCGCAGCGCGCTATCTATCTCTCTGCGCAGGCACATCTGGAAGGTTTCTACGGTCGTCTGGGCTTTAAAGCGGTAACCGAAGTGTATATGGAAGATGACATTCCCCACATCGGCATGCAGAAAGCATAACGGCGAGGATTGCTCCTCGCCGTTAATCATCAGCCCGGCGTCATCTGCCGGTCATCAACATATTTACGTTGATCCGGCGGTGGCGGGAAGTACTGATAAAGCCAGGTTTCACTCAGCGTCTCATCCTTAGTACGCAGGAACAGGCGCATATCAACCGGTTTGGTTGAGTCGCTGTTCGGATACCAGTCAAACAGAATGCGGTAACCGTTTAATGGCTCGACGTAAAGAATCTCAACCTGCTTGAATGTGCCCTCCGAAACGGTAATCACCGGCTCAATGCCTTTCGGCGCTGCGGCTTTCAGATCGCCGCCAACAAAATCAATCGCAAAACGACGTGACCAGGTTTCCGGGAAGTGTTCGCCTGGCGCCCAACCTTCCGGGAAGCCACCGATACCGGTGCGCGTGGCATCGACACGCGCCAAACCACTGCGCACTGGCGGTAACTGACTCCAGTAGAGTTTGTAATGGAAGTTGAACTCCCTGCCGGCTTTCACCGGTTCTGACGGCTGCCAGAAGCACACCACGTTATCCAGGGTTTCACCGGTGGTTGGAATCTCCATCACGTTAATGGCGCCTTTGCCCCATTTACCAATCGGTTCCACCCACAGGCTTGGACGTTTGTCGTACCAGCCAATCACATCCTGATAATTTTTGAAGTCATGATCCAGCTGCAGCAGGCCAAAACCACGCGGGTTTTCATCCTGATAAGCGTTGAACTGCAAACGCTGCGGGTTGTTCAGCGGACGCGCAATCCACTCGCCTTCACCGGTCCACATCGCCAGACGATCGGAGTCATGGATTTGCGGATGGTAAGTGTTGCACATGCGGCGCTCGTTGGTGCCACAGCTGAACATGCTGGTCATCGGTGCAATGCCGAGCTGGCGAATGTCGTTACGCGCAAACAGGTGGTTTTCCACTTCCATCACCACGCGTTTCTCTTCGCAGTGAATGGTGAACTTATAGGCACCGGTAACGCTCGCGCCATCCAGCAGGGCATAAACTACAAAAGTGGTGTCATCGGCTTTTGGCGTTTCAAACCAGAACGAGGTGAAGTCCGGAAACTCTTCCTTGCCGTTGCTGAAGGTGTTGACCGCCACGCCGCGTGCGGAGAGGCCGTACTGGAAGGTCTCATCAACTGCACGGAAATAGCTGGCGCCGAGGAAAGAGACGATATCGCGGCGCGCCAGTTCTGGCTTCTTGAACGCGCGGAAACCGGCAAAGCCGAGATCGGTTTTACCCACCAGCTGTTTGGTATCAACGTTGGCGTTGTGATAATTGAACAGCTCCGGGCGGAAGTGGATCTCACGCGCTTCACGGCTGTCGGCATCGACCGAGAACATGCGGATGCGGCGCTTGAAGCCCATACCGACGTGGAAGAATTGCACGTCCAGCTCACGATCGGCAATGTTGTTCCACAGCGAGTGATTAGCATCGTACTGAATTTCGTTATAGGCCTGAGGCGTTAGATTGGCCAGGGTGTCGGGCAAGGGGCCGGGTGCGCCGCCCCAGGGCTGTTTTGCCAGTGCGGAAGCTTTCTTTTTCAATGTATCGAAATCGAAGCGCACCGCGGTACCGTCGGCGATACCATCATCGGCCCAGGCGGATTGTGCAAACAGCGTGGAGAGACCCGTCATGCCGCTAACAGCGGAGAGGGCCATGGACGCTTTCATAAATTTTCTACGATTCATGCCGGAGATCTAATCCTTAGCTGCTCGGGTGTATTTTGACTCTCGTAAGACGAGAAACGTCTGACTACAGGGAGTTACGACAGTCGTGGAAATAAAAAATTCAGTCTGCGGAAAATTTATCAGATTACTCAAATAAGCGAAGCAGAATTCGCGCCGCTCCACCCGGCATGACACAACTTTGCATTGAGATAGACGAAACTCGGTTAAATCCTGGCAGTTGCCGCCCAGCAAAGCTGGAATTTAAGACTATAGTTAAACCACAACGAGTTAGGAACATGGAGGAACTACATAGTGTCATCTTCAAACCAATTTGAAACGCACCTTGACGACGACCTGACGCTGCTGACGGAAACGCTGGAAGAAGTGTTACGCGCATCGGGCGATCCGGCCGACCAGAAATACATCGAGCTGAAACTCAAAGCTGAACAAGCACTGGAAGACGTGAAATCGCGCGTTAGCCAGGCATCAGACAGCTACTACTATCGTGCCAAAAATGCGGCTTACCGTGCCGATGATTATGTGCATGAAAAACCGTGGCAGGGGATTGGCATCGGTGCCGCCGCTGGCCTGTTTGTCGGTTTACTGCTGGCTCGACGTTAAGTTCCAACGGGCGCGACACGCTTCGCGCCCGCTTCCTGATTATTCCGCCGCTTATTCCCGCTAAATCCCTGTTTCGCATCATCCGCGATTGTGTTTCGCCTGCGCGCTTCCTACAGTAAAGCGACAGGGAAAAGGAGAACGCAACGTGATACGTGTAGAAATGCTCTCAACGGGCGATGAAGTGTTACATGGGCAGATTGTCGATACCAACGCCGCCTGGCTGGCCGATGTGCTGTTCCAGCACGGTTTGCCGATGACCAGCCGCAGCACCGTCGGTGATGCGATGAGCTCGCTGGTGGAGGCGCTGCAGAGCCGGAGCCAGATTGCAGACGTGCTGATCGTTAACGGTGGTTTAGGACCGACCAGCGACGATCTCAGTGCGCAGGCCGCAGCCATTGCCAGCGGCAGCGAGTTAATCATTCAGCAAGCCTGGCTGGAAAAAATGGAAGCCTGGTTCGCCAGTCGCGGACGCATGATGGCGCCGAGCAATCGCAAGCAGGCAGAAATTCCCGCCATCGCCGAGATGCTGGATAACCCGGTCGGCACCGCGTGCGGCTTTGCGATACAGCTCAATCGCTGCTGGATTTTCTTCACGCCTGGTGTGCCGTCGGAATTTAAAGTGATGGTCGAGCAGGAGATTATTCCGCGCCTCAAAGCACGCTTCGAATTGCCGGAACCACCGTTGTGTTTACGCCTCACCACCTTTGGCCGCGGCGAGAGCGATATTGCCGCTGAGCTGGAGCCGCTACCGCTGCCGGAAGGCGTGGTGATGGGCTATCGCTCATCAATGCCGATTATTGAAATCAAACTTACCGGACCCGCCAGCCAGCGCGCGGCGATGGAGCTGGTGTGGCAGCAGGTAAAACTGTTGCTGGCGGAGTGCACCATCTTTGAAGGCACCGAAGGTTTACCGGCGCTACTGGCGCGCGAGTTGCAGCAGCGCGGCTTCCAGTTGGCGCTCAGCGAGCAGTTCACCGCCGGTTTGCTTAACTGGCAGCTGGCCGCGGCAGACGTGGTGCTCAGCAAAGCCGAGATTCTGCCGCCGCAGGATGAAGATCTGGAAGCGCAGGTTGCGCGCACGCGTGACTGGGCGAAACAGCAGGGCGCAGCGCTGGCATTGTCGGTGGGACATTTAGTCGAAGGCGAAGTGTCGATTGCGCTGCACACACCCGAAGCGAGCTGGGGCCAACGCGTGAAGTTCACTCATGGACGTCATAACGTGGAAACGCGGCAGAAAGTGGTGGCGATGATGGCGATGAACATGCTGCGTCGCTGGCTGCACGGCAGCGAAGTCAGCACCGGGCACGGCTGGATTGATGTGTTGGAAACCGTGAAACGTTAATTCGTAGGGTCGCCATTCATGGCGACCAACTTAAAATCACAACTCGATCTCAATCTCCCCTTTGGCGCGACAGCAGCACGGCAAAATCTCGCCTTGCTGCACAAACGCCAACGGGGTTTCCGCATAATCCACTTCGCCTTTCAGCAAGCGCATACGGCAAGAGCCGCAGTAGCCTTCGCGACACTGAAACTCAACGCACAGATTATTAGCTTCCAGCGTCGTCAGCAGATTGGGATGATCTTCTGCGCACTCCAGCCGGGAGCCGGAGCTGCGCAGAATAACAACAGAGCGGCTCATGCTTACAGCTGGAAGCCGTCGAAATCGTCTTCGCCCACTTCAGAATCAATCTGACCGACCAAATACGAGCTCACTTCAACTTCCTGCGGGGCAACCTGCACGTTGTCCGACACCAGCCATGAGTTGATCCATGGAATCGGGTTCGAACGCGTCTGGAACGGCAGATCAAGACCGACCGCCTGCATACGAATGTTGGTGATGTACTCAATGTACTGGCACAGAATGTCTTTGTTCAGGCCAATCATCGAACCGCCGCTGAACAGATATTCTGCCCACTCTTTTTCCTGCTCGGCTGCTTTCTTGAACAGGTCGTAGCCTTCGTTGCGGCACTCTGCGGCGATGGCTTTCATCTCTGGATCGTCTTCACCGGTGCGCAGCAGGTTCAGCATGTGCTGAGTGCCAGTCAGGTGCAGCGCTTCATCACGTGCAATCAGCTTGATGATTTTAGCGTTACCTTCCATCAGCTCGCGCTCGGCGAAAGCAAATGAACAGGCAAAGCTGACATAGAAGCGAATTGCTTCCAGCGCGTTGACGCTCATCAGGCAGATATAGAGCTGCTTTTTCAGATCGCGCAGGTTCACGGTCACGGTTTTACCGTTGACCTGATGCGTACCTTCGCCCAGCAGATGCCAGTAGCTGGTCATCTCGATCAGATCATCGTAGTACTTCGAGATGTCTTCGGCGCGCGCCAGAATCTGCTCGTTGGTGACGATATCGTCAAACACCACTGCCGGATCGTTAACGATGTTACGGATAATGTGGGTGTAAGAGCGCGAGTGAATGGTCTCGGAGAACGCCCAGGTTTCAATCCAGGTTTCCAGCTCAGGGATGGAAATCAGCGGCAACAGCGCCACGTTCGGGCTACGGCCCTGAATCGAGTCCAGCAGCGTTTGATACTTCAGGTTGCTGATGAAAATGTGCTTTTCATGCTCTGGCAGCGCCTGATAATCGATACGATCGCGCGAGACGTCCACTTCTTCGGGACGCCAGAAGAAGGAGAGCTGCTTTTCAATCAGCTTTTCAAAGATGTCATATTTCTGCTGATCGAAACGGGCAACGTTGACAGACTGGCCAAAGAACATCGGCTCTTTCAGCTGGTCATTTTTGTTCTGCGAGAATGTGGTGTAAGCCATTTTGAGTCCAAATGTGAAGAGGGCCGACCAATGTCGGCCCTGACAAGATGAGATTAGATCTTACATGCGCCGCTTTCGCAGCCATCATCCTGAATGGAAGGCGCCAGATCGTCCTGTGCATCTTCCGCCCCGTCGCGGGTGTTTTGATAGTACAGGGTTTTCACGCCGAACTTGTACGCGGTCAGCAGATCTTTCAGCAACTGTTTCATCGGCACTTTGCCATTAGCAAAACGGCTCGGATCGTAGTTGGTGTTCGACGAAATCGCCTGATCGATGAACTTCTGCATCACGCCAACCAGCTGCAGATAACCGTCGTTAGACGGCATTTCCCACAGCAGTTCGTACTGATCTTTCAGACGCTCATACTCTGGCACTACCTGACGCAGAATGCCGTCTTTCGATGCTTTGATACTGATATGTCCGCGCGGTGGCTCAATACCGTTAGTGGCGTTCGAAATCTGCGAAGAGGTTTCAGACGGCATCAGCGCAGAAAGCGTTGAGTTGCGCAGACCGTGCGTGGTGATGGACTCACGCAGACCTTCCCAATCCAGATGCAGCGGCTCGTTGCACACCGCGTCGAGATCCTTTTTATAGGTATCGATCGGTAGAATGCCCTGCGAGTAAGTGGTCTCTTTGAACCACGGGCAGGCACCTTGCTCTTTCGCCAATTCGTTCGAGGCTTTCAGCAGGTAGTACTGAATGGCTTCGAAGGTTTTGTGCGTCAGGTTGTTGGCGCTGCCATCGGAGTAGCGTACGCCGTTTTTCGCCAGGTAGTACGCGTAGTTGATCACGCCAATACCCAAGGTACGACGGCCCATTGCGCCGCGTTGTGCTGCCGGGATGGGGTAATCCTGATAATCCAGCAGCGCATCCAGTGCACGCACCGCGAGGGTGGCCAGCTCTTCCAGATCGTCAAGGCTATTAATCGCGCCAAGGTTAAAGGCAGACAGCGTACACAGAGCGATTTCGCCGCTTTCGTCATTGACGTCGTTCAGCGGTTTGGTCGGCAGGGCGATCTCGAGGCACAGGTTCGACTGACGAACCGGGGCGATGCTTGGATCGAACGGGCTGTGAGTGTTGCAGTGATCGACGTTCTGGATGTAGATACGGCCAGTTGAAGCACGTTCCTGCATCATCAGTGAGAACAGCTCAACGGCTTTCACGCGCTGCTTGCGGATGCTGTCGTCTTTCTCGTATTTGGTGTACAGACGCTCGAACTCGTCCTGATCGGCGAAGAACGCGTCGTACAGGCCAGGCACGTCAGACGGGCTGAACAGCGTGATGTCTTCACCTTTCAGCAGGCGGGTGTACATCAATTTGTTGATCTGCACGCCGTAATCCATGTGACGCACGCGGTTGCCTTCAACACCACGGTTGTTTTTCAGCACCAGCAGGCTCTCAACTTCCAGATGCCACATTGGGTAGAACAGCGTCGCTGCACCACCGCGCACGCCGCCCTGTGAGCAGGACTTCACGGCAGTCTGGAAATGTTTATAGAACGGAATACAGCCGGTGTGGAAGGCTTCGCCACCACGAATCGGGCTACCCAGCGCACGAATACGTCCAGCATTAATACCGATACCGGCGCGCTGTGAAACGTATTTCACAATGGCGCTAGAAGTGGCGTTGATAGAGTCGAGGCTGTCGCCGCACTCGATCAATACGCAAGAGCTGAACTGGCGCGTTGGTGTACGCACGCCGGACATGATAGGCGTTGGCAGTGAGATCTTGAAGGTTGAGATCGCATCGTAGAAGCGCTTCACGTAGTCCATACGGGTTTCGCGCGGGTAGCCAGAGAACAGGCACGCTGCTACCAGGATATAGAGGAACTGGGCGCTTTCGTAGATTTCGCCGCTGACGCGGTTCTGCACCAGATATTTCCCTTCCAGCTGCTTAACCGCTGCGTAAGAGAAATTCATGTCGCGCCAATGGTCAATAAACGCGTCCATCTGCTCGAACTCTTCGGTGCTGTAATCTTCCAGCAGGTGACGGTCGTATTTGCCCATCTCCACCATCTTCACCACCTGATCGTACAGCTTCGGCGGCTCAAACTGGCCGTACGCTTTTTTACGCAGGTGGAAGATAGCCAGACGCGCGGCCAGGTATTGGTAATCCGGCGCATCACGAGAGATCAGGTCTGCGGCAGCCTTAATGATGGTCTCATGAATATCAGAAGTTCTGATGCCATCGTAGAACTGAATGTGTGAGCGCAGTTCAACCTGTGAAACGGAAACGTTGTTCAGCCCTTCGGCTGCCCAATCCAGTACACGGTGAATTTTGTCGAGATCAATGCGCTCCTGGCGGCCATCGCGTTTAGTAACGAGCAGACTTTGGTTCATGTCGCGTTTTTACCTGTCCATGCATGAATGACGTATTTATCCCCCATCTATGCACAAGGTTTATGCACAAGCCGCTCGTTGTGAGTAAGCCTGTGGATAAACACTATATATAGGGGGTGCGGGAAGTTTGAACAACAATATGGTGAGTATTCTAGTCAGCAATCTCTTCTTAACAAGAGTTGATTTTCACTAAAAAATCGTCCTTAGCGGCTGGCTAAAATCCTGGATCCGCATGCCGCAAGGCCTGCACTTAGTGTCAACCGCTAAGCACTTTTTTTTCACTTTATGATCGGACGCGTGTTTCTTGCTCAACCACCATGCTTCAGGAATTTTCTTAGATGAAAAAAGCCCCGACAAGGCCGTCAGCAGCGAACTTATCTAAAATTGCTTATGAATTTTTTGTGACTTGCTTAGCCTATAAAAAAGGCTGGTACGCGTCTAAAAGGAAATTGATCTGGATAAGAGGTCGCCATGAATGGCGACCCTACGGTGATACTGCGTGTTGATGCGCGCCGGGATGACATACGACGATGGTGCGATTTTTCGTAGGGTGCGCATTCATGCGCACCGGGATGACATCACTCCTGGCGATGCGTATGAATCATGTAGTTCACATCGACCCCGCGACCCAGACGGAACTGATTGGTCAGCGGATTGTAATGCAGGCCAATCATGTTTCTTTCACGCAGCGGGGTTTCATCGACCCAGTTCAGCAGTTCGGCAGGACGGATGAATTTCTTCACGTCGTGCGTCCCACGCGGCACCATGCGTAGTACATACTCCGCACCAAACACCGCCAGCAGCCAGGCTTTTGGATTGCGGTTGATGGTGGAGAAGAACACTTCGCCGCCGGGCTTCGCCAGCTGCGCGCAGGCCAATACCACCGAGCGCGGGTCAGGCACATGCTCGAGCATCTCCATGCAGGTCACCACATCATATTGCCCGGCATGACTTGCGGCGTGATCTTCCACGGTTTGCTGCACATAGTTAACGCTAACGCCGCTCTCGAGCGCGTGCAGACGCGCCACTTCCAGCGGCTCCGCGCCCATATCCAGGCCGGTAACTTCAGCGCCTTCACGCGCCATGCTCTCCGCCAGAATGCCGCCACCGCAGCCGACATCGAGCACTTTCTTACCGAACAGGCCATTGCTGTGCTGTGCTATCCAGCCGAGTCGCAGGGGATTGATACGGTGCAACGGCTTAAATTCACCCTCTAAATCCCACCAGCGGGATGCCACGGCCTCAAACTTGGCAATCTCGGCGTGGTCAACGTTCTGGCGGCTTTCCTGCGGTTGTTCACTCATTGAATCATCACTCCAGACAAAATATTCCCTCAGTATAAACGCTTAAGTCACGCGAACGCATCTTTCACGCTCAAGGAAAAGCGGGATTAAGGCCTGGTTAACGTTCACCGAAGGGAAGCGATGTGATATACTTTCGCACCTTTAAATCCGGGATTATGTAGAGGGATAGCGGCTCCATGAGCGACCTTGCGAGAGAAATTACACCGGTCAATATCGAAGAAGAGTTAAAAAACTCCTACCTCGATTACGCCATGTCGGTCATTGTTGGCCGAGCCTTACCCGATGTGCGTGATGGTCTGAAGCCGGTACACCGCCGTGTGCTTTTTGCCATGAGCGAACTGGGCAACGACTGGAATAAACCCTATAAAAAATCCGCCCGTGTGGTCGGTGACGTCATCGGTAAATATCACCCGCACGGCGATTCCGCGGTATACGAAAGTATCGTGCGTATGGCCCAGCCATTCTCCCTGCGCTACATGCTGGTTGACGGTCAGGGTAACTTTGGTTCGGTCGACGGCGACTCCGCCGCAGCGATGCGTTATACCGAAGTGCGCATGGCAAAGATCTCTTCGGAGCTGCTGGCTGACCTGGAAAAGGAAACTGTCGATTTCGTGCCGAACTATGACGGCACCGAGCAGATCCCTGAAGTCCTGCCAACCAAAATTCCTAACCTGCTGGTAAACGGTTCGTCCGGTATCGCGGTAGGTATGGCAACCAACATTCCACCGCACAACCTCACGGAAGTGATCAACGGCTGTCTGGCCTTCATCGAAGATGAAGACATCACCGTTGAAGGTTTGATGGAGCACATCACCGGGCCAGATTTCCCGACCGCTGCGTTCATCAATGGTCGTCGCGGTATCGAAGAAGCCTATCGCACCGGGCGCGGTAAGATTTACATCCGCGCACGTGGCGAAGTGGAAACTGATGCCAAGACCGGCCGTGAAACCATCATCGTTCACGAACTGCCGTATCAGGTGAACAAAGCGCGCCTGATTGAGAAGATCGCCGAGCTGGTGAAAGAGAAGCGCGTGGAAGGCATCAGCGCGCTGCGTGACGAATCTGACAAAGACGGCATGCGTGTTGTCATTGAGATCAAACGCGATGCGGTCGGTGAAGTGGTTCTCAACAACCTCTACTCGCTGACCCAGCTGCAGGTCTCTTTCGGCATCAACATGGTGGCGCTGCATCAGGGCCAGCCGAAGATCATGACGCTGAAAGGCATCATCGAAGCCTTCGTACGTCACCGTCGCGAAGTGGTTACGCGCCGTACCATTTTCGAGCTGCGTAAAGCGCGCGATCGTGCCCACATCCTTGAAGGCCTGGCGATTGCGCTGGCGAACATCGATCCAATAATCGAACTGATTCGTCGTGCACCCACGCCAGCCGAAGCGAAACTGAGCCTGTTGGCACAGTCGTGGGATCTGGGTAACGTTGCCGCGATGCTGGAACGTGCCGGCAACGATGCCGCACGTCCAGAGTGGCTGGAAGCCGAGTTTGGTATTCGCGAGGGTCAATATTATCTGACCGAACAGCAAGCGCAGGCGATTCTGGATCTGCGTCTGCAGAAACTGACCGGCCTTGAGCACGAAAAACTGCTCGACGAATACAAAGAGCTGCTGGATCAGATCGCTGAACTGCTGCACATCCTGCAGAGCGCTGAGCGCCTGATGGAAGTGATCCGTGAAGAGCTGGAGCTGATGCGCGATCAGTTCGGCGATGCACGTCGTACTGAAATCACCGCGAACAGTGCAGACATCAACATCGAAGACCTGATTAATCAGGAAGACGTTGTGGTGACGCTGTCGCATCAGGGTTATGTCAAATACCAACCGCTGACGGACTATGAAGCCCAGCGTCGCGGTGGTAAAGGCAAATCCGCCGCACGTATTAAAGAAGAAGACTTTATCGACCGTCTGCTGGTGGCCAACACCCATGACACCATTCTGTGCTTCTCCAGCCGTGGCCGTCTCTACTGGATGAAGGTCTATCAGCTGCCGGAAGCCAGCCGTGGCGCGCGCGGTCGTCCAATCGTCAACCTGTTGCCGCTGGAAGCTAACGAACGTATCACCGCCATTCTGCCGGTGCGTGAATACACCGAAGGCTTCAACATCTTCATGGCCACCGCGAGCGGTACCGTGAAGAAAACCGCGTTGCAAGAGTTCAGCCGTCCGCGTAGCGCGGGCATTATCGCCATCAACCTGCGTGAGGATGATGAGCTGATTGGTGTGGCGCTGACCAACGGTAGCGACGAAGCGATGCTGTTCTCTGCCGCCGGTAAGGTGGTGCGCTTCGCTGAAACTGCGGTACGTGCGATGGGCCGTTCGGCTTCGGGCGTGCGCGGTATCAAGCTGGCTGAACGCGATAAAGTGGTGTCGCTGATTGTGCCACGCGAAGAGGGCGCGATCCTCACCGTGACGCAGAATGGTTACGGTAAACGTACCGCCAATACCGAGTATCCAACCAAGTCGCGTGCGACCCAGGGTGTGATCTCGATTAAAGTCACCGATCGTAACGGGCCAGTTATCGGTGCGGTGCAGGTGGTGGATGGCGATCAGATCATGATGATCACTGATGCCGGTACGCTGGTGCGTACTCGCGTATCGGAAGTCAGCGTGGTTGGCCGTAACACCCAAGGCGTGATTCTGATCCGTACTGCGGAAGATGAAAACGTGGTGGGTCTGCAACGCGTTGCTGAGCCGGTGGAAGAGGAAGAACTCGACGCCATCGACGGTAGCGTAGCGGAAGGCGAGGAGGATATCGCGCCGGAAGTGGACAGCGACGACGAAGCACCAGAAGCTGACGACGAAGAGTAATTCGTAACGGCTTTATGAAACGGCAGGTCAGGAAACTGACCTGCCGTTTTTTTATCTGAGTTTTCCCCTAAAGGCGCGGGCTAGCTGGCTTTTTAGGGCCGATAAAGCTAGTGTATGAAAGCTTTTCAACATCCTGATAACTCTTACCGCCAGTGAGCCTCTTTTGAAATATCTTGTCTCCTTTCGCACTACGCTTCGAATTTCGCGCTATCTGTTTCGTGCGCTGGCGTTGCTGCTCTGGGCGCTGGGTGCGCTGCTGACCACTTTCTACATCATCAACGTGCTGCACGAGAAAGAGAACGCGGTGCGTCAGGAGTTTGCCACCAATTACGGTCAGGCTGAGTGGTACGTACGCCACTCGGCGGATGTGATGCGCGAGCTGAAATACATCACCGAAAATCGCCTGAGCAGCAGTGCTAATGGTCTGGATGTGCTCAACGGTTTGCCGCCGGGCAAAGGTGCACTACCGCAGTTCACGCCGCTGTTTTCCGATGGCGACTGCACCTCAATGAGCAACACATGGCGCAACTCGCTGGATTCGCTCAGCTACTACATCAATTACTGGAAAAGCAATTTTGCCTCTGCGTATGAATTGAACCGCGTGTTCTTCATCGGTGGCGAAAACCAGTGTCTGGCCGATTTCACCATCGGCAGCAACAATTCAGTCGATCGTGAACGTAGCCTGAAAGCGCTGCGTGAACGCGTGCTGCACTATCGCAACGGCAATGAAGAAGAGCGCCGCCAGCCGATGTACTGGATCACCAGCAGCGCGCAGCCGGGCGTCGGCAACTTCTATATGGTGATGCCGGTGTATGTGGCGAACAAACTGCAGGCGCTGCTGGGCGTGGAGCAGAATATCCGCCTGGATGAGTTCATTCAGCCGGGCGGTTTGCCGCTGGTGGCCACCATCACCGATGAAAATTACCGTCCGCTGCTCAGTTCACGTCGCGGCGGGCCGGGCTACTCGCTTGACGATCTGCCGGACAACAGCACCTGGTTCGGCTATCTCGACAGCTATCGCCAGCTGGTGCTGAAGAAGCCGCTGCCACCTTCCAATCTCAATGTGGTGTGGTCGCTTTCCACCGACGTGTTGATGGATCAACTCAAGCTGATGCTGATTAACGCGCTGCTGCTTAATATCTTTACGGCGGTAATTTTGTTCACGCTGGCGTGGGTTTTTGAGCGCCGCATGTTCCTGCCGGCTGAAGAGAATGCGCATCGACTGGAGGAACACGAACAGTTCAACCGCAAAATTGTCGCCTCGGCGCCGGTCGGCATCTGTATTCTGCGCACCAGCGACGGCACCAACATTCTGAGTAACGAGTTGGCACACAATTATCTGACGCTGCTGACGCAGGAAGATCGCCAGCGTCTGAATGAAATCATCGGTGGTCAGCAGGTTAACTTTGTCGATGTGCTGACCGGCAGCAACACTAACCTGCAAATCAGCTTTGTGCATTCGCGTTATCGCAATGAAAACGTGGCGATTTGCGTGCTGGTCGATGTCTCGGCGCGCGTGCGTATGGAGCAGTCGCTGCAGGAGATGGCGCACTCGGCCGAGCAGGCCAGCCAGTCGAAATCGATGTTCCTCGCCACCGTCAGCCACGAACTGCGCACGCCGCTGTACGGCATTATCGGTAACCTCGATCTGCTGCAAACCAAAGTGCTGCCGAAAGGCGTCGATTCACTGGTGACGGCGATGAACAACTCGTCGAGCCTGTTGCTGAAGATCATCAGCGATATCCTCGACTTCTCGAAGATTGAATCCGAACAGCTGAAAATTGAGCCACATCCTTTCTCGCCGCGTGAAGTGGTCAATCACATTGCCAGTAACTATCTCTCGCTGGTGGTGCGCAAACGCCTGACGCTGTACGTGTTTATCGAAAACGATGTGCCGCTGACCCTGGATGGCGACGCGATGCGTCTGCAGCAGGTGATATCTAACCTGCTGAACAACGCCATCAAATTCACGCATACCGGCTGCATCATCCTGCATGCTTACGTCAAAGAGGGATATCTGGCGTTCCGCGTGCGTGATACCGGCGTCGGTATTCCGGCCAAAGAGGTGACGCGCCTGTTCGATCCGTTCTTCCAGGTAGGTTCGGGCGTGCAACGTAACTTCCAGGGAACCGGCTTAGGGCTGGCGATCTGTGAAAAACTGATCAACATGATGGACGGTGATATTGAAGTCGATTCCGAACCGGGCATGGGCAGTCAGTTTATCGTGCGCATTCCGATCTATTCCGGTCAGATGGCGGCACCACCGCTGCTGGACGGCTTGCAGGAAAAAGCCATCTGGCTGGATATGCGTAATGAATACCTCGCCAGCTTCCTGCTGCGTCTGCTGCAACAGCAGGGCATTCAGGTGGCGTATTATCGCGGTCAGGCGGCAGCGGATGATGTGATCATTAGCGATCACGATGAGCTCGCTGCGCAAAGCGGACGCGCGCATATTCGTATCTGTGGTCAGCACATCGATATGCCGCACGAAACCGCGCCGGGTCAATGGATCCAGAGCAGCGCGATGCTGCACGATCTGCCGCAGCTGCTCGGCCGCATCTACCGCATCAACATCAATAGCGAAACCGCCACGCCGCTGCCGTTAACCGCGGCAAAAGCAGCTGCGACCTTCGAAGATATCATCGTGCTGATTGTTGATGACCATCCGATCAACCGCATGCTGCTGTCAGAACAGCTCGGCACCGTGGGTTATCAGACCAAAACCGCGCAGGACGGCGTGGATGCGCTGAACGTGCTGAGTCGCAACCATATCGATATCGTGCTGAGCGATGTGAACATGCCGAACATGGATGGTTATCGTCTGACACAACGTCTGCGTCAGTTAGGACATACTTTCCCGGTGATTGGCGTCACGGCCAATGCGTTAGCGGAAGAGAAGCAGCGCTGTATGGATGCGGGCATGGATAACTGTTTGTCGAAGCCGGTTACACTGGATGTGCTGAAAAGTACGCTGGCGGTGTATGCGGAACGCGTCAGAAAGGGCAGGGAAGGGGCGTAATACGCGAGCAAATAATGGGCGGTGTCAGAAGACGCCGCCCATTGAGGATTACTCTTTGTCGACCTGAGTGGCGCTAACCGAAGAGAGATAGTTCAGCAGCGCGATATCGTTTTCCACGCCCAGTTTCATCATGGCTGATTTCTTCTGGCTACTGATGGTTTTGATACTGCGGTTCAGTTTCTTAGCAATCTCAGTCACCAGGAAACCTTCTGCGAACAGACGCAGTACTTCACTCTCTTTCGGTGACAGACGTTTGTCACCGTAACCGCCAGCGCTGATGCGCTCCAGCAGTTTTGCCACGCTTTCCGGCGTATATTTTTTGCCTTTCTGCAGAGCAGCCAGCGCTTTTGGCAGATCGGTTGGTGCACCTTGCTTCAGTACGATCCCTTCGATATCCAGATCCAACACCGCGCTCAGGATCGCTGGGTTATTGTTCATGGTAAGAACGATAATCGAGAGATCCGGATAGTGACGTTTGATGTATTTGATCAGGGTGATACCGTCACCGTACTTCTCGCCTGGCATGGAGAGGTCGGTAATCAGGACATTGGCGTCCAGTTTAGGCAAGCTGTTTACTAATGCTGTTGAGTCTTCAAACTCACCTACAACGTTAACCCATTCAATCTGTTCCAGTGACTTACGGATACCGAACAGAACGATCGGATGGTCATCGGCAATAATTACGTTCAAGTTATTCATCTTATTGGTTACCTTGCTGCAGCAGTTGGCTGACGTACGCGTCAATTTCACTGGTGGTATTTTTAATGGTTAAATCGTCACATACTTTAATGTGTTGTTCTAACGCTTCACAAAGCAGTTTACCTGACCCCAGATTGAGCATGGCAAACACGCCTTTCAGGCGATGTGCTGTCTGAGCAAGCGAGGGATAATCCTTTTCCGCCGCTTCAGTATACAGTCTCTTCACATCTGGCGGTACTGTCTCGGTAAACAGCTGGAAATAGCCTCCGCTCATCAGCGGCGTGGCTTCTTCATCTTCGCGACTCTCCTCTAACAAATCATGAGAAAGCTGCTTTTCAATCAGGGCCAGCAGCGCATCAAGCAGTGCATTACTGAGATTGAAGTTGACCCGGAATTGTTGATCGTTCAACGCGTGATGACCCATTTCGTCACCAGCCAGTAACAGCGCCCAACCGTTCAGACGGGCGGGATCGTCGGTCACCAGCACATCATGATCCTGACCGGTTAAGCGTTCATCCGACGTCAGGCATTTCGCGCCCCAGTTTTCGAGGTGGCGGCAAACGATCTTGTGTACATCTTCGACGGCGATATCCACCAACGCGGTCACGCCTTCCAGCAGTTTCTCTTCCTGCTCACCTTGCTGCTCTAACGCCAGCGGCAATTGGATGTTGTAGCGTGTGCCGATATCAGGTTTAGCGATGATCTCCAGCTGGCCGCCCATCTGTTTGCACAGCTGCTTACAGAGGAAAAATGCCATGCCGGATGCCTGGCCAAAACGATCCTGCGTGGTTTCACCAAGATAGGGGAAATCGACATTCGCCAGTTCATCGACGCTCAAGCCAGAGCCGGTATCCACCAGCTGCAGCAAGACCTGATTAGGCTTGTCTTCTGTGGTTTTAATCTCCAGCGAAATCTTGCCCCAGCGCGTGGTGGTCAGCGAATAGTGCATCAACGTGGTCAGCACTTTACGCAATGCACGACGATCGCCAAAGCGCATCTCGTCATTGGCTAAATGGTTGTTCACCACTAAAGCCAGACCTTTACGGCGCAGCAGCGGCAGGCTTTCCAGCGCAATTTCATCCAGCATATCCTGCAGGTTGAACACGCTGGCATCTGGCGACCAGTCATGCGCTTCAAGGCGATTGAGCAGCACGATATCATCGACCAGACGCGCCAAGCCCTGGCTCTCGTCGAGCAGATCGAGCACGCTTTCATCATCGTCGCGCTGGCTGAGTTGCACCAACTGCTTAACCATGCTTTGCAGCGGACGATTCAGCGCGTGACCGAGATTGTGCATCAGTTGCTGACGCATCTGGTGATTGCGATCCAGCACCTGTTGCGCCTTCTGTAGCTTCTTATTCACCAGTAATTCACGGTCCTGATCGCGCATCATAAACAGCTGGGTATGCGGTGACAGCACGCTGCGCGCGTGGCGAATCTCATACACTTCGTTATTGATGGTGGCCTGCAATACGCCCTGATGCTGATCCGACATATTGATGATTTTCTGCAAATTCAGGTGCGGCAGCAGATGTTCAGCAATTTTATTGCTGAGCAGCGTGCGGTTGGTGGCGAAGTCGTACACCAGCAAGCCGACCGGCAAGCTGGCGACGATCTCTTCATTCAGCATGCGCAGCGAATCCAGCTCGGCGCTTTGGTTTTCGTTCGGGCGCAGCGACTGCTGACGCAGCAGCGTAATACCGGCAATCGACAATAAAAACAGCACAAGGTTGATCAACAGCGGCCACATCAGGTTATGCAGCGTATCCAGCGCCAGGCTGGTGAGCGGCACGCGATACACCAGCTGCAGCGACGTACTTGGCAGCGATGCGGCGATCTCCAGATTCGGATTCACCAGCGCCACGTGGGTGCTTTCGCTGCTGGTGTCGTCGCTGGTGGTGGCGGTGGTGGCGGTGGTGGAAGTTTGCGTGGCGTCCTGACGCAGCTGGAAATTCTCCAGCGGCATATTGCGCGGGATCAGATCGTTAACCGGCAAATCGAACGCCACCACGGTGGCTAAGTGGCCTGGCTGATTGAAGGTAGTACGCAGCGTAAAGTAGTGATCGTTCTGCCAGGCGAAATGACGCAGCGGCGAGAAACTTTCGCGCTCATCCAGCGCATTAGCCTGCTGCAGCATTTCGGCGCGGCGGCTATCAACCAGCGTATTAATCGCGCTCTCTTTATAACGCGTCGCCATGTCTTTCAGCGGCAGCGTGGAGATCATAATCAGGCTGTTATCCTGACCATTAAGGAAGTACATCGACCAGGTCGGATTTTCCGCGCCCCACAGCGTATCGAGATAGTTGGACATGCGCATGGTCATATCCAGCGTGCTGCCATCGTGCGAACCAAAAATCAGCGCTTCGGTTTTGCGGCGGGTTTTTTCCAGATAATAGACATCCGGACGCAGGCGGGTTTCCTGAAGATTGCTGTTCGGTGACGACCCGGCGGCGCTGGTGGCCAGGTTTTCATAGATCTGCCACGTAGCGAAGCGCGACGCATCGATACGTTTCTGCATCGCGCGCGCCAAATCGGTCATCGCATAGCGCTTCTCTGTCATCCAGGCATTGACGCTGTTGTGCACCATCGCGCCCAGCGCCAGAAAAAGCACCAGGTTAAACACCACGAAAAAGCGCGTTACATTGCCGGATGTCAGAGGAAATTTATAAGGCAGCATAGTGTCTCAGGATCATGGAATTAGCGCGCAACCCGTCGGGCACTGGCAGCGACGGCCAGCAGCAGCAGAGCGATAAGCAAAAATGCACCACTCAGGCTGATCCACTGGGAAATTAATCCGATTAAAGCCGGACCTGAAAGAATACCTGCATAGCCTAACGTTGTCATGGCCGAAATCGCCAGATTCGATGGCATATCGTGTTGATTCCCGGCAGCATTGAATAACATCGGCACCGTATTGGCGAGGCCAAAACCCACCAGCAGGAAAGCCAGCAGCGCGATTTGCGGCCAGGGTAATAACACCGCCAGCGTCATGCCCGCTGCAGCGGCTAGCGCACCGGTCAACATCACCGGATAACGGCCAAAGCGTTGAATCACTTTATCGCCGGTCAGACGACCAATGGTCATCGCCACGGAGAACACCGCATAACCCAAACCGGCGTGCGCCGGGCTCATATCCGGGCTTTGCAGCAGCAACAGCGCGCCCCAATCCAGCACCGCGCCTTCGGCAAGAAACAGAATAAAGCAGAGCAAACCGAGGAAAGCGACCCAGCCGCGCGGGATCACCAGCCACGGTTGATCGGGCTGATGCAGGCGCTCGGTCATCAGCGTTGGCAGGCTCCACACCAATAGCAACACAATCAGCACCATCACCGCGCCAACCGCTTGCAACGGCGTCAGGCCGCTGCCGAGCAGCAAGCTGACGGAACCGGCGCCGATAATGCCGCCGAGGCTAAAGAAACCGTGGAAACCAGACATCATCGGCTTGCGCGCGGCTTTTTCCACTTCCACCGCCTGCACGTTCATCGCCACATCCAGCATGCCGAGTCCGGCACCAAACACCATCAAGGTGGCGGCCATCAGCCACATCACATTGAGCGTCGCCAGCAGCGGTAACACCGCCAGCACCACCAGCGTGGAGCACAACATCACCCGACGACCACCGAAACGCGCGATTAACCCGCCGGTAATCGGCATCGCCGCCAGCGATCCAATGCCTAAACACAGCAACAAACCGCCCAATGACGCGCCGCT
>NZ_DALYOQ010000017.1:23292-35320 GCF_031974595.1 Pantoea sp. CTOTU46764
GGCACCAGCGGTGCCCATGCGGACATGCCCAATCCGGCGATGAGGAAAACGATGCGTGTCCCAAGGTTGACACGGTGATGCAATTTATTGTGCGGCGCGGCGTCCAGTGCTGTCATAAAGAGTATTTTTCATTAGCGGTTGAAGCGACGAAGTTTAGCATCAAAGCGGGCGTCACACCGCGCATCAGACAATTCGGATGGCAGCGATTAAACGCCAGAAACAGGCATATTACCGATTTTTCACGCGTCGCTGCGCTTTTCCAGAACTTTCCTGGCATGTGCCAACCATAACTGGAGTGACTTAAGTAAAATTTTTTCTGCTGAATGATGCAGTATACTGATGAAAGATTCCGCGCCAGACGCGGCTTACACGTCAATTTTTTGGCGCTGTCGCAAAGCATGCATTTCCGGATTTTCGCCAATAGGCAGCGACCACCTAAAACCGATATGTTAGTCATCCCATCGGCTCCCGATGCGGAATATAGCGAGATCGAGATTATTTCTCCCGAGTGGGAGAGTTTTGCTGTGTCTTATTTTAATCCTTGTTACCTGCTGGTAACCCGTTTTCATCAGGTGAAGCGGACCGTTTATTAACGGCCTGTATGGCGCACCGGTACGCTTAAATCATTAATAAGCTTAATGGCCGCTGCAATAGATTCCCTGTAACGAGGTTACCCATGTCTTTACATCAATCAGAACAACAATTAGCGGCGATTCTGCAATCTGCGGTCAGTCTTTATCCGGTGGCAGACGACGCTTCAACTCTGCACACGCGCAGCGTGGATACCACGCCGCCCGCGCCGCTACGTCCGTATGAACCCATTGCGATGGATGGGGTGATCGCCGCGTGGGAATCCGGCAGGAACATTCACCTGCGTGGTCGCGCCGAATCCGAACCCGGCGCCACCGTGACGCTGAACTTTAACGGTGAAAGCTGGCACAGCACGGTGAATAAATGGGGTTACTGGAATGCCTCAATGCCGCCTTCGGTGCTCAACGGACTAGCCGACGGCGCCTATTCGCTGACGCTAACCATCACCGACAAAGCCGGCAACAGCACCGATACGCAGGTGGGCTTCGGGGTTTACGTGGATAAAACCATCAAGCCCACGCTGACGGTGGATCCAATCAGCGGGGATAACGCGGTTAACGTGGCAGAAGGGATTTACGGCGTAGAAGTACACGGCAGCGTCACGCATATGCCGGCGAACAGCCACATTACGGTGATCTTAGCCGGTCAAAAATATATCGGCGGCGTTAACGACAAAGGCGAATGGACCGCCGCCATTCCCTCACAAGATCTTCAGGCATTACAGGATGGCGTTTATAGCCTGAAAGTCAGCGCCACCGATTCCAACGGCAAAACCACCGCTTATCAGCAGGATGTCACCTTAATTACCCACGTCAGCAGTTTGCCGCACATCAGTTTCGATCAGGTCACTGCAGACAACGTGATCAATAAAGAAGAGAGCCAAAACGATCTCACCTTTAGCGGCGATCTCTCAGTAGTGGTGCCGGGCCAGCAACTGTTGCTGTGCAGCGGTGATGCGGTCTATCACGCTCAGATTGGCAGCGATGGTCACTGGCAGGCAACGATTCCGGCCAGTGACGTGGCGAGTTTCATTTCACTGGGCGAAGTGCGTGTATATGCGCAGGATGGCGCCGGCAACAGCACCGACGCATTGCTGGAACTCAACGTGGTCACCAAACTGCCAGACATCTATTACGAAATTGATATTGGCGGCGATACCACGCTGAGTCAGCAGGAAGCACAGCACGATCTCAGTTTCTATCTCGAAGGCGTAAAGGAGTTGACGCTCAACGGTAAAAACTACACGCCGGTCAATGGCATGGTGACCATCAGCGCCGACGATCTGCAGGCACTGCCGGATGGTGAAGTGTCGCCGCTGGCCACGCGCTGGGATGAGTACGGCAATCACGATACACAGATCATCGAGAACCTGTTCACCGTCGCCACGCATCAGGTGCCGACCGTTACGCTGAATCAGCCGTCAGGCGACAGCGCCCCCGCTCCGCACAGCGATGCGCGCGCCACGGAAAACCACTACAACGCCAGCGATAGCAGCTACACCCTCGCCGATCATCTGCAGCAACATCCGGTTCAGAGCCTGGCGTAATCCGCACACCAGCCGCTAGCGACCTCGGCTAGCGGTTGCCAGCCCACTATCATTTCTCACGGGACAACAGGGATGACTGTACAAGCCTTCAACAGCGACAGCGACAGCGGCATCGCGGCGATGCTGCGCGTGGCGGCACGCTTCGGTAAACCCGCAGACGCCAGCACGCTGCGTCAGCAGATGCGCTGGTTTCAACATCTGGCACCCACGCAACAACTAGAACGTTTAGCCGGGCTGTTAGGCCTGCATTTCATGCTGGTGCCGCATAGCAAACTGCGCTGGCGGCAGGAAATTGTGCCGGTATTGCTGCTGCTGGAAAACGGCAGCGTGGCGTTGATAGAAGAGGTGGATCGCAACGGTGGCGTGCGTTACTGGCTGAGCGAAAGTGGCGATGTGGTGCGCGCAGGTCAGCTGCAGGATTTGTTACTGCAGGCTGACATGCAGGTTGGCGTGATTGGCGTGGCGGCACGGGCGCGCGATGCGCGCATCGACGAGTTTGTGCAGCCGTATCAGCCGCACTGGTTCTGGCATAACTTTCGTGGCATGAAGCGGCGCATCGCGGAGATCTGCCTGGCCTCGCTGGTCGGTAACGTGCTGGCGCTGGCGGGCATTTTGTTTTCCATGCAGGTGTACGATCGGGTGATTCCGGCGCAGTCGCAGCCGACGTTGTGGGTGCTGTTTGCCGGTGTGGTGCTGGCGGCGGCGATCGAGTATCTGATTCGCCTGATGCGCACCCAGGTTTCCGATCTGATGGGCAAACGCATCGACCTGAAAATATCCGCCATGCTGTTCGCGCGGGCGATGACTATCCGCAACGAGGTGCGTCCGCGTTCCACCGGCTCCTTTATTGCCCAACTGCGTGAAATTGATCAGGTACGTGAATTGCTGACTTCCACCACGGTGAATGCCGCCGCCGACCTGCCGTTTGTGCTGCTGTTTCTGCTGATCATGGCGTCGATTGGCGGCTGGCTGGTGCTGATTCCGTTACTGGCGATTCCGCTGATTGTCATTCCCGGTTTGCTGGTGCAGATCCCAATGGCGCGGCTGGCGCAGGAAGGGTTGCGTGAAAGCGCGCTGCGCCAGGCGGTGCTGGTGGAAACCCTTGAAGGTGTCGAAGACATCAAAGCGCTGCAAGCGGAACCCTATTTTCAGCGGCAATGGGAGCAAACGCACGAAGTCAGCGCGGCCATCAGCAATCAGCAACGTTTGTGGGGCGCGCGCCTCACCGGTTGGTCCGCCAGCGTGCAGCAGCTCACCTATGCCGGCATGTTGGTGGTCGGTGTCTATCTGGTGCTCGACAATCAGATCACCACCGGCACGCTAGTGGCGTGCAGCTTGCTCTCGTCACGCACCATCGCGCCGCTGATGCAGCTCACCATGGTGTTCTCGCGCTGGCAGCATGCTAAATCGGCAATGAAAGGGCTGGATGAGCTGCTGAAAAAGCCGCTCGACCAACCCGATCACGCCACGCTGGCGCACTGTCCGGTGCTGACCGGCAGCTATCAACTGCAAAACGTGCATTACCACTACGAAGAGGAGAGCGGAAATAGCGTGCTCAACATTCCGCAGCTGCAGATCACGCCCGGCGAACGTGTGGCGATCCTCGGTAAAGTCGGCGCGGGTAAATCGACGCTGCTGAAGATGCTGGCCGGTCAGGCGCGCGCCAGTCAGGGCAAAGTGCTGGTGGACGGCGTCGATCTCACCTGCATCGATCCGGTCGATCTGCGGCGTCAGCTTGGCTGGCTGTCGCAGGATGCACGGCTGTTTTTCGGCACGCTGCGCCAGAACCTGCTGCTCGGCAATCCGCACGCCAGCGAGCAGGAGATGCTACAGGCGTTGCGCATCAGCGGCGCGCTTGCGCTGGTGCAGCAGGACGCTGCCAGCCTCGATCGCATTATTCATGAAGGCGGACGCGGCTTGTCCGGCGGCCAGCGGCAAATGGTGCTGCTCAGCCGGCTGATTCTGCGCCAGCCGCAGGTGGTTTTGCTGGATGAACCGACGGCGGCGATGGATGAACAGCTGGAAGCGCAGGTGATTCGTCAGCTGGCGCAATGGGTAACCGGGCGCACGCTGGTGCTGGTCACGCATCGTCCCGCGCTGCTATGCATGGTTGATCGCATTATCGTGATGGATAACGGCCGTATTGTGGCTGATGGCGCGCGCGACGAGATTCTGCGTCATGCCGCCAGTAAAAAAGGAGATGCGGCATGAGCGTGGTGCTGTTGGATAAAGATCTGGCGCGGCGTGAACGTCGCACCTCGGCCATCATCTGGCTGTGCGTGGTAGCGCTGCTGCTGTTTCTGCTATGGGCGTACTTTGCGGTGCTGGATGAAGTGACGGTGGGCATCGGCAAAGTCACGCCTTCCAGCCGCGCGCAGATCATTGATAGCCTTGATGGCGGCATCGTCAAACAGCTCAATGTGCACGAAGGCATTATCGTGCAGCGCGGCGAGGTACTGGCAACGCTCGATCCCACGCGCTTTCAAACCAACTTTGGTGAAGCGATTGCGCGGGTGCGCACGCTGCGCGCCTCCTCTGAACGTTTACAGGCCGAGCTCAGCGACACGCCGCTGAAATTCAGTGCCGATATCCTGCAACATCCCGAGCTGGTGGCGCGTGAAACGCAGCTCTATCAGGCACGGCGGCAGAACTTTATCGAGACCATCGGCAATTTGCAGCAATCCCTCGCGCTAGTGCAGGCAGAACTCAACGTGACGGAACCGCTGATGCTGCGCGGCGCGGCGGGCAAGGTGGACGTGATTCGTCTGCGTCGTCAGGTGAGCGATCTGCGCGGCAAAATCGACGAAGCACGCAACGATTATTATGTGCGCGCTCACGAAGAGCAGGTGAAGAACAACGGTGAGCTAGATGCGCAATTGCAGGTGGCGGCGGGCAAACAGGATCTGCTGACGCGCACCACGCTGACTTCGCCGGTGCGCGGCATTGTGAAAGATGTACGCGTCACCACCGTGGGCGGCGTGCTGGAGCCGGGTGGCAAGCTGATGGAGATTGTGCCGCTGGAGGATCAGCTACTGATTGAGACGCGCATCAATCCGCGCGATATCGGCTATATTCGTCCAGGTTTGCCTGCGGTAGTGAAGATCACCGCTTACGACGCTTCCATCTATGGCGATCTGCGCGGTGAAGTCGAAACCGTCTCGCCCGATACGTTGCAGGACGACGTGCGGCACGACGAATTTTACTATCGCGTCTATGTGTGCACGCAAAAAGCCGAGCTGAGCAATAAAAGCGGACGCAAATTCGCCATCATGCCCGGCATGGTGGCGAATGTTGAGATTAAAACCGGTCAGAAAACCGTGATGGATTATTTGCTTAAGCCGCTGAATAAAGCCAGGGAATCACTGCGTGAGCGTTAACAATATGCACCGGCTATTATTGCAGCGATCTTTGTTACGCCCCGAAATTAACATTGCCGATTTAAAGCTATGAATTGAACAAAATGTGCGAAAAGAGACAAATAATGCGCGGCAGTTATTGAGGTTAATTTAACCCGCGTAATTAACTTTACGCAATATAGGGCGATATCTGAATTTCGGGCAAAAAAATGCCGGGCAATCTAGCCCGGCGGGAAATTAGGGTAAATCAAATCATTCGGGGTGAATGAAGGTAATAATGAAATAAATGATGATAGCGGGGATAATTGTATGCTCTGGATAGGTTAGAGTTTTGTCATTCAGTGCGGAATTGTAACTCATGTAATTTTATGTTTTTAAACGATTAAATTATATGTTGTCAAAAAGTGCTATATTTTTTACCTATCTGTGCTGGTTATTAGCTCCCCGATATTTACATCCTGAAATAACTATTTAATAGAATGAAACAGTTTTGGAAATTTAGTAGCATTTTCGTGATAGATTATTGCCCAACATAAAATAACAATGGCTTGCCGGCTGATTTTTTAATCGTTCAGCTCGCAGTGGCAAAAAATAAAGGCACATTAAAAGAGGGTAATAAAATGAAACGTCGCGTTCTCTCCCTGATGATTCCTGCATTGCTGGTTGCAGGATCAGCAAGCGCAGCTGAAATTTACAACAAAGATGGCAACAAATTAGACCTCTACGGCAAAGTGGATGGTCTGCATTATTTCTCTGATAACTCTGGCTCAGACGGTGACCAGTCTTACCTGCGTTTTGGCTTCAAAGGTGAAACTCAGGTGACCGATCAGCTGACCGGTTACGGCCAGTGGGAATACCAGGCTGCCCTGAATACATCAGAGGAACAGGGCACCGCTAACAGCTTTACGCGTGTTGGTTTTGCCGGTCTGAAATTTGGTGATGCAGGTTCATTTGATTACGGCCGTAACTACGGCGTGATGTACGATCTCGGCGCATGGACTGACGTTCTGCCAGAGTTCGGTGGCGATACCTACGGCGCGGACAACTTCCTTTTCCAGCGCAGCAACGGCCTCGCAACCTATCGTAATACCAACTTCTTCGGTTTAGTCGATGGCTGGAACTTCGCGGTCCAGTATCAAGGCAAAAACGATAACCCGACCGAATCCTCTTCTGGCCGTGATGTGCTGGGCGAGAACGGAGACGGCTACGGTCTGAGCACCACTTATGACTTGGGTTCAGGTTTCGGTATCGGTGCAGCGATGTTCCAGTCTGACCGTACCAACAACCAGAACAGCACCACTTCGGGCATTCTGGGCCATGGCGACAAAGCCGAAGCTTACAGCGGTGCGCTGAAGTATGACGCTAACAACGTTTACCTGGCCGCGATGTACAGCCGTTCGTACAACGCCACTCGCTTTGGTTCAAGCGACGGCAGCGCTTACGGTTACGCTAACAAAGCAGATAACTGGGAATTGGTGGCACAGTACCAGTTCGACTTTGGCCTGCGTCCATCTCTGGCGTTCGTCTCTTCTCGCGGGACTGACATCGAGGGTTACGGCAGCCAGAACCTGAAGAAATACATTGATGTAGGCGCAACTTACTACTTCAACAAAAACATGTCGACCTATGTTGATTACCAGATCAACCTGCTGGACGACAACAACTTCACCGACGCAGCCGGTATCAATACCGATGACGTCGTAGCGCTGGGCTTGGTTTACCAGTTCTAAGGGTGATGGAGCGTGACTTGCCGGTCACGCTCCCGTTTTCAGCAGCGCAACCAGCGCGGCACGCAGCACCTCGACCACCTGTTCCGCATCCTCGCCAATCTGTACCTGCACAATCGCGCCCTCAACCAGCAACACAATCTGCGCCGTTTTTACCTGCTGCTTAGGCATCAACTTGTCGCTTATCGCCTGCGCCATCTCACGTTTGTGCTGACGAATAATGTTGCTGGCTTCCGGTAACGTGCTGCCCAGTTCCGCAGCGGTATTGATAAACGCACAGCCGCGATAATCGTCATCCCTGAACCAGCTCAGTAACGCCGCGGGCAAGGCATCGATCAACGCCGCATGCTGATTCAACGCACTGCAAAACGCCAGCATCCAGCGCTGATGGCGCTGCTGTAAAAACGCCAGCACCAACGCATTCTTCGCCGGAAAGTGACGATAGAAAGTCACTTTGGTCACGCCGGCCTCTGCAATTACCTTATCTACGCCGGTGGCACGAATGCCCTGTTGGTAAAACAACTGCTGCGCGCACAGCAAGATACGATCGCGCGCGGATGCGCTGGCATCAAAGATCAGAGGTTCAAGCATAAAAAAATTCCTTGTGTGCATGTAGACAGAATTGTCTACATACGGCAGGATGAATCAAGTAGACAGATCTGTCTACATAATCAGGAGAATTAACATGCTGGTGCCACCGTTCAATCAACAAACCGCGTTACAGAAAGTCCGCATAGCGGAAGATGCCTGGAACAGCTGCGATGCGCAGCGTGTTTCGCTGGTGTACAGCGAAGACACGCGCTGGCGCAATCGCAGTGAGTTCGTTAATGGGCGCGCAGAAGTCGTGACCTTCCTGCAGCGCAAGTGGGTCAAAGAGTTGGATTATCGACTGATCAAAGAGTTATGGGCGTGGCATAAAGATAAGCTGGCGGTGCGCTTTGCCTATGAATGGCATGATGACAGCGGTAACTGGTTTCGCAGCTATGGCAATGAGAACTGGTACTTTGGTGCCGATGGTTTGATGATTCAGCGATTCGCCTGCATCAACGATCTGCCGATCAGCGCAGCTCAGCGTCTGTTCCACTGGCCAGCCGGCACGCGCCCGGACGATCATCCGGGCCTGAGTGAGTTGGGACTGTAAAGATTACTGGATACCGCGCCATTTTTTGGCTTTGGGCGCCGGTTGCGGCGGCGGGTTGGTGATGGCGCTCAGGCTACCTTCCATCGCGACACCCGCCAGCGTGAAGGCGGAGAAGCTAAGCCAGTGCTGCCATTTACTGTTTTGTGTTTTAGTATTTTCCATTCTGCACCTCGCTGAAGTTCAACTCATCTTCAACAATGCAGCATTCATGCCAGCGCACCGCTCTCAGCGCCACGCGCCTTGCAGCGACTTTGCTACACTGCGCCAGCGCTGAAGCGGTGCAGAAGGGTGATTTTCTGGTGCAATAATTTAACGTCGGCGTGCAGGATAGTGCTGAATCAGGCGATGGCGGTAAGTCTGCCAACATTTGAAGCTGCTATAAATAAATAGCGCGGCGGTAATTGCGACAATCATATAAACCATCTGATGCTCCTGTAGGCATAACGTTGCAGGAAGCGCTTATCCTGTGTCAGCGTTTATCGAACATCAAGCAGCTTTAGACTGCTTTACAAGCGAGTTATGCTTTGTAATTGGCTGTAGTAATGCGTTACAGATGAGGAATTGATGCGTTTTCAGAACATTCTGCTAATTAGCCTACTGGCATTAGGACTCAGCGGTTGCGAAAAAAACAGCAGCCAACCCGCGCTGGTGCTGGAAGGCAAAACCATGGGCACCGTGTGGCGCGTCAGCGTCGCCGGCGTTGATCCGCAGCGTAAAGCGGCGTTGCAACAGCTGATCCAGCAACAGCTTGATCGCGATGACGGCGAACTCTCGACGTGGAAAAGCGATTCGGTGCTGTCGCACTTTAATCAGTATCAAGGCAATGCACCGCAGCCGGTAAGCGCTGACATGGCGGACATCGTCACTGAAGCGCTGCGAGTCGGGCATAAAACATCGGGTGCGATGGATATTACCGTCGGCCCGCTGGTTAATCTGTGGGGTTTTGGCCCGACGAAGCAGCCAGCGCACACGCCCAGCGAGGCGGAAATCGCAGCTGCTAAAGCGCTGACCGGTTTGCAGCATCTGCGCGTCATTCAGGGCGTTGACGGCCAATGGCTGCAGAAAGATTTGCCTGGCTTGTATGTCGATCTCTCCACCATGGGCGAAGGTTATGCCACCGATCATCTGGCGCGCCTGATGGAGCAGCAAGGCATCACCAATTATCTGGTTTCGGTGGGTGGCGCGGTATTGAGCCGTGGCGCTAATGCCAATCAGCAGCCGTGGCGCGTGGCGATCCAGAAACCCACCGATCGCGAAAACGCGGTGGAAGCGCGCGTTGATCTGCAAGGGCATGGCATCAGCACTTCCGGCAGCTATCGCAACTATTATGAACTGGACGGCAAACGCATTTCGCACGTCATCGATCCCACCACGGGAAGGCCGATTGAGCACAAGCTGGTTTCAGCGACGGTGATTGCTACCACTGCGCTGGAGGCGGATGGCTGGGATACCGGTTTGATGGTGCTCGGCAGCGAACGCGCTAAAGCGTTGGCGTTAAAAGAGCATCTGGCGGTTTATTTGATCAGCAAGCAGGGCGACGGCTTTACTCACTGGATGTCGCCGCAGTTTAAAACCTTCCTCATCGATCAGGCATCTCAATAAAGGAGGCGCACATGCTGGATTTATTTAGTGACGAAGCGCCGTGGCAGGAACCGCTGGCGGATGGCGCGGTGATTCTGCGACGTCGTGCCCGCGATCAGGCTGATGCGCTGCTGGGGGCGATTCACGACATCGCTGCAAAAAATCCCTTTGCCCATCGCATCACGCCCGGCGGCCATCGCATGTCGGTGGCGATGACCAACTGCGGCGATTTTGGCTGGTCCACAGATTCACGCGGCTATCAATATACCGAGCAGGACAGTAACAGCGGACACCATTGGCCGCCTATGCCCGCGCTGTTCCGCGAACTGGCGCAGCACACCGCACGCGAAGCGGGTTTTGCCGGTTTCAATCCTGATGCCTGCCTGATTAACCGCTACGAACCCGGCGCAAAACTGACGCTGCATCAGGATAAAGATGAGAAGGATCTGCGCCAGCCGATTGTGTCGGTTTCATTAGGATTGCCTGCAGTGTTCCAGTTCGGTGGTTTCGAACGCGGCGATGCCACCCAGCGTGTGCTGCTGGAACATGGCGATATTGTGGTTTGGGGCGGCCCATCGCGCCTGCGTTATCACGGCATTTTGCCGCTCAAACCCGGCATTCATCCGCAGGCGGGCGCGTTTCGCTACAACCTCACTTTCCGCCGGGCTCTTTAGGCACTTTCTGCGTTTATATGCAGGTGCGCATGAATGCGCACCCTACGAAACCCCGCCATATATCCGTAGGGTCGCCATTCATGGCGATTGATTCATTCAGGCAACTATGAGATGAGAATTATTCTTGCTATCAGCCAAGGCGACATTAAACTGCAGGCTGCTTTATTTACCGCTGGAACCCTTTGATGGCATTGCTGCAAGTCGTTTTTCGCCAGTACCGCTGGCCTTTTATTGGCGTCATTCTTCTCACGTTGTTAAGCGCCGTGCTAGGTATTGGCCTGATTGCCTATATCAATAATGAGCTGATCGTCGCGGTGAATACTTCGATTTCAGTGCTGCCGAGTTTCCTTGGCCAGCTGTTCCTGTTGATGGCAGTGACGCTCGGCTCCCAGCTGGCGTTGACCATGCTGGGCCACCACTTTGTCTGGCGGCTGCGCGGCGAATTCATTAAGCGGATTCTTGATACGCGCGTGGAGCGCATCGAGCAGATCGGCAATGCCCAACTGCTGGCCGGCCTGACCAGCGATGTGCGCGCCATCACCATCGCCTTCGTGCGTTTACCCGAGCTGATTCAGGGCATCATTATTACGCTCGGTTCGGCGCTTTATCTTGCCTGGCTCTCGCCCAAAATGCTGCTGATTACCTGCCTGTGGCTGGTGGTAACGCTGGTTGGCGGCTGGTTGCTGGTGTCACGGGTTTATCAGCACATGGCAAAGCTGCGTGAAACCGAAGATGATCTGTATCGCGATTTCCAGACCATTATTGAAGGACGTAAAGAGCTGCAGCTCAACCGCGAACGTGCGCAGCTGATTTACGACAGCGTTTATCAGGAAAATGCCAAAACCTATCGCCACCATATTGTGCGCGCCGATACCTTCCATCTCAGCGCGGTAAACTGGTCGAATATCATGATGTTGGGCGCGATTGGCATCGTGTTCTTTATGGCGAACGGATTGGGCTGGGCTAACACGGCGGTGGCGGCAACCTATTCGCTGACGCTGCTGTTCCTGCGCACGCCGCTGCTGGCGGCGGTGGGTGCTTTGCCGACGCTGCTTAGTGCACAGGTTGCCTTCCGCAAACTCAACACCTTCGAACTGGCGCCGTATGAAGAAACCTTCAAGGCGCTGCCAAATGTCAGCGAATGGCAAACGCTGGAGCTGCGCGATGTCTGCTTCCACTATGGCGAGCACGGATTCCAGGTTGGGCCGATCAATCTGACGCTGCGTCGCGGCGAACTGGTGTTCCTGATTGGCGGCAACGGCAGCGGAAAATCGACGCTGGCAATGCTGCTCACTGGCCTTTATCAACCGCAATCGGGCAGTTTACTGTTGGATGGCAAGGTGGTTGACTGGCAAAACCTCGACGCCTATCGCAAACATTTCTCAGCGGTGTTTACCGACGTGCATCTGTTT
>NZ_DALYOQ010000017.1:35330-73914 GCF_031974595.1 Pantoea sp. CTOTU46764
AATCGGCGACCAGGGAAAACCAGCCAACCCAGCGCTGGTGCAGCAGTGGCTGGAGCGTCTGAAGATGCAAGACAAGCTCAAGCTGGAAGGCAACAAGGTGCTCAATCTGCAACTGTCGAAAGGGCAGAGCAAACGTCTGGCGCTGCTGTTGGCGGCTGCCGAAGAGCGCGACATTCTGCTGCTCGACGAATGGGCGGCGGATCAGGACCCGCATTTCCGTCGTATCTTCTATCGTGAGCTGCTGCCGTGGTTACAGGAATCGGGCAAAACGGTGTTCGCCATCAGCCACGATGATCACTATTTCATTCATGCCGATCGCTTGCTGGAGATGCGCGAAGGTCAGCTGAGTGAGTTGACCGGCAACGAACGCGAGATGGCAACGCTGGATGCGGTGCAACGTACCGATACCGGCCATTAACGCCAGCCGGGAAAGCTTAGCGAAAACCCTTATTGGGCAAGGTGTTGCGGAGTGGGTAAAGTAACTCCCAGCAGAAATCCTCGTTTCTGCGTCCCTGGAACACTTTTCTGTCGTCTTGTGTTGTCACCGGCTCGGGTTTATTTCTGAGCCGGTTTTTTATTTTGTCGGTAGCGGATGGGTCAGCAGCGTAATCACACGGTTTCCAGCCAGCCAGAAACGCGCCTGCAACAATACTTTCGTGGTGAAATGCCCATCAAAATCCCGACACAAGCGTAGCGTTGCGCGGCCTTGCTGCACGTTCAGTTCCACCACTTCCGCCTGATGAAAATCCATCGGCTGATGCAATTGCGGCCACAACGCTTTATACACACTCTCTTTCAGTGAAAACAGCAACGTAGCGGCCTGGGCAAAGGGCAAAGGTTGCGCCAGCAGACGCTGTTTTTCCGCCGTGCTCATCAACATCCCGGCGGTTTCATCGGCGGTTTCCTCTGCCATTATCTGCTCAACGTCCACGCCAATGCACAATGGCTCGCGCGTCGCAGCCATCACCGCAACGCTGTGCGTATGCGACAGCGACGCCTGAATGCCGGCGGGCCACAACGGTGAACGATCGGGCGCATTACACAACACAAAGTGCGGTAAACCGAAGTGCGCAAAGTTTTGCTGCACCAGCCAGCGACTCGCCAGATGCTCGGCTTTGCGTTTCGTCACCGCGCTCTGTAGCGACGCGGGCAGCGGCAGTTGCCACGCCTGGTGCAATTCAGCATGCCAGTGATGTTGATCGAATTCGCACCAGGCGATCGGCAATGTATCCAGCGACATGCCAGCAGCGCGGATAAACGGGGAAGAGGGCAGGGCAAGCGGCGTTTCAGAGGCGAACATAAAAAAAATCACGGCTGACGGAAAACGTAGTTTTACCAGCCAGCCGGATGGAGAGCAAGCCAAAGGGGCTCGCCTACTTTTAGTTATTTGGCGGAATAGCCATGCCTTTAATCTGCACCACGAAGTGCTGATGGCCTTTGGTGATGCGCGCACCGCGATCGCACCAGCGCGAGGCGAGACGGAAGAAATCGTCGCTGCCGATATCGTAAGCCAGTTCAACTTTATTGATACCCGAGTGCAGGAGTTCTTCCGCATCCTGCAGGTTTTTTGCTTTGATGACCATAATGGTTTCCATCGAAAAAACAAGAGACCTAAGAGTAAGAGAATTCTGTGACAGTTTTGTTTCAGTTTGATGAAGTGCTGTCATATTTATCCAGAAATGTGATCTGGCTAGGTTTGGGTTGCTTTCGGTAAGTTACTGATTAAAAGCCAATAATCAGCAATTTTTTGGCGATAATCTGATAATGCTTTACTGCATTGAAAACATATGAAATCACCAGACTTTAAATTCTGGCTTTACTTCTAACATATATGAATTAGCGTATGTGATGGATTTTTACCGGAACCTGGCCCAATGCTTCCTGTTCAACTTTTCAAACTGCTTGCCGACGAAACGCGTACGATGATCGTTTTATTATTGCGAGAGGCCGGAGAGTTGTGTGTCTGCGATCTCTGCGCCGTTACCCAACAATCACAGCCAAAGATTTCACGCCACATTGCCTTGCTGCGCGATGCTGAGCTGATTGTGGATCGACGTGAAGGTAAGTGGATTCACTATCGTCTCTCTCCGCATATGCCGGCCTGGGCTGCATCGATTATCGATACGGCCTGGAATAGCCAACGTGAGGACGTGCGTGAGTCGCTGAAGAACGCCGCCGCTACGGGTTGTGAATAATCATTAAACACATTCGATTATTCGAATGCATTGGAGGCACGATGTTTCTGGCAGGCGCAATATTTGTTTTGACCATGGTATTTGTCATCTGGCAGCCGCGCGGCCTGAGCATTGGCTGGACGGCAACGATAGGGGCTTTATTGGCGCTGGTGACCGGCGTTATCCAGTTAAACGATATTCCCGCTGTCTGGCATATCGTCTGGAATGCTACGGCTGCTTTTATCGCCGTCATTATCATCAGCTTGTTGCTGGACGAATCCGGTTTTTTTGAGTGGTGCGCTTTGCATGTCGCGCGTTGGGGAAGGGGGCGAGGGCGGCGGCTGTTCACCTATATCGTGTTACTCGGCGCGTGTGTTGCTGCGCTTTTCGCCAATGACGGTGCGGCTCTGATATTGACGCCGATCGTTATCGCCATGCTGCTGGCGCTAGGATTCAGTAAAGGCGCAACGCTGGCTTTTGTCATGGCAGCCGGATTTATTGCCGATACCGCAAGTTTGCCGCTGATCGTCTCCAATCTGGTTAACATCGTTTCCGCTGATTTCTTCAAACTGGGATTCATCGATTATGCGGCGGTAATGGTTCCGGTTGATATTGCCGCCATCATCGCAACGCTGGTGGTGCTGCACCTTTTCTTCCGCAAAGAGATTCCCGCCAGCTATGAGGTTTCACGTCTTAAACTGCCAGCAGAAGCCATCAAAGATCCCGCAACCTTCAAAGCCGGTTGGCTGGTGCTGTTGCTGCTATTAGTGGGTTTTTTCCTGCTGGAGCCGCTGGGTATTCCGGTTAGTGCTATCGCCGCATTGGGCGCGTTAATTCTGTTTATCGTTGCCAAAAGAGGTCATGCAATTAACACCGCTAATGTGTTACGCGGCGCACCCTGGCAGATCGTGATTTTCTCGCTGGGTATGTATCTGGTGGTTTATGGCCTCAAAAATGCCGGGCTGACGCAATATCTCACTGACTTGCTCAACCTGTTTTCCAGCCAGGGTTTATGGGCTGCCACCTTGGGTACCGGTTTGGTGACGGCGCTGCTTTCCTCAGTGATGAACAATATGCCGACGGTACTGATTGGTGCTCTGTCGATTGATGCCGGTTCCGCGCAGGGCGTGATAAAGGAAGCGATGATTTATGCCAATGTGATTGGCTGCGATCTCGGACCAAAAATCACGCCGATTGGTAGTCTCGCCACGTTGTTATGGCTGCACGTTCTCGACCAGAAGAACATCAAAATTAGCTGGGGATATTATTTCCGCGTGGGGATCGTGATGACCTTGCCCGTGCTGCTGGTCACCCTGAGTGCGTTGGCCTTGCGCCTGACACTGTCCCATTAAAATGAGAGCAATCATGACCGACATCACCATTTACCACAATCCTGCCTGCGGTACATCGCGCAACACGCTGGCGTTAATTCGCAACAGCGGCATTGAGCCGACCATTATTCTCTATCTAGAAACGCCGCCCAGTCGTGAAAAGCTCAAAGCGTTGATCAGTGCGATGGGTATCAGCGTGCGTTCCTTGCTGCGCAAAAATGTCGAACCTTTTGAGCAATTGGCTTTGGCTGAGGAGAGATTTAATGATGAGCAACTCATCGAGGCGATGTTGAACTATCCCATCCTGATTAACCGCCCGATCGTCGTATCTCCGCTAGGAACACGCTTATGTCGGCCTTCAGAAACGGTATTTGATATTCTTCCCGATGCGCAGCAGGGAGCATTCATCAAAGAGGACGGTGAGAAGGTGATCGATCAGCACGGAAATCAAATCGTTTAGACCAGATCTCAGGCAATAAAAAAGCAGCCATTAGGGCTGCTTTTTTGGGATTTTGGTCGGCACGAGAGGATTTGAACCTCCGACCCCGGACACCCCATGACCGTGCGCTACCAGGCTGCGCTACGTGCCGAACGAGGAAGAATATTACTGTTTCCGCGCACGATTGCAATAAGAGCAGCATTTAACTGCCTCATAATTAATCAGTTTGCGACGAATCGCTTCTCTTCCGTTAATACCTGCAGCAGCAACGCCAGCTGCGGTTTATGATCTTTTAGCTTGTGACCCTGCGCATCGTAAGCGCTGTAGCTGCCGTTGTTATTCAGCACCAGCGTCACGGTTGGCGTGGTCACTACCAGCTTGCCATCTTCGCTGCTCGCCACCCAATCGTGGCTGCGTTGCGCGGCAAACAGGTCTTCACCCTGCGAGAAGTTGGCGGGGTTGGTGCGCACGTGCAGCAGACGCTGCATTAGCGTGGTCATCACGTCCTGCTGATCGGTCAGGCGATCGATGGTTTGCGCGGGCGTATTCGGCCAATGCACCACCAGCGGCACCTGCAGGGTCGCGCGATTACCTGGATTGTCATCGTTGCTATCCAGATTGACCGCACGCTGCGCCGTAATCACCACCACGGTATTTTTCAGTAAATCGCGATCCTGCAAGGTTTGCAGCACCGCATTAATCTGCTCATCGACACCGCTTGCCTGACGCGTATAGCTGCGCTGGCGCGCCTTCAGGTTGTCGCCATTGACCGTAACACCGTTCAGAGCAATCCACGAGAACCACGGCGCGCTGTTAGATCGTTGGCCGTTGAGCCAGTTTTGCCATTGCGTCACCGTGGTGCTATTCGGCTGGTTATCGGCCTGAGGCAGCGAATAGTCCGCTAATAAAGCCTGGCGATACAGCGGTTGGCTGAAGCCGTCTGATGAGAACAAGCCAAACTGATAACCTTGCGCATTCAGCGCATTGAGCAGGGCCGAAGGCGTTCGCGATGCTAAAACTCCATCCATATAGCTGGAAGAGATGCCGTAGAACAGGCCAAACAGCCCTTTTTCCGGCTGCAGTCCTGCGCTGTAATGCTGGGTGAAGCGCACATTTTCACTGGCGAATTGATGGAGCGACGGCAGCGCTTTTTCCACCGTGGCGTTATTCAGGCCATCAACGGTCAGCACCAGCAGATTGTGGCGCGTACCGCCATCGCGGAAGGTTATGTCACTCAGCGGATACTGCACTGACAACGCTTCAGGATCGCCTTGCTGCACCAGACGGCGCTGATACTCTTGCGCATCCAGCAAACCGTGACGCTCAAGGAAGCGACGCGCGGTCATTGGATAGGAGAGCGGCAGATTGGCGCGCTGCATGGTAATCGGGCGATAGAAGTTGGCATCGGCCCAGATATACAGTAGATGGCTGGCGAAGAAGGCGCTGATAAACAGGGCGGCCAACGGCTTACCGAACGAGCGCCGATTAAGGCTACGCAGCTTTTGCCAGCTCCAGGTCGCGAACAGCATCTCGACGAGGAAAATCAGCGGCACGCTGATAAACATTAGCTGCCAGTCGCGCGCCATCTCGCTTTGATCGGGGTTAATCACCAGCTCCCACACCACCGGATTGAGGTGCAAGTGGAAGCGGCTGAAAACCGCGCTATCGACCATAATCAGCGTCAGCCCGGCGGTGGCGATAATCGCCGACAGCACCCTGAGCAATCGCTGTGACATCACCACAAAGGTGAGCGGGAAAATGATCAGCAGATAGCCCGCAAAGACAATAAAACTGAAATGACCGATCCAGCTGGTAAAGGCATAGATACGTCCCGCGAGTGACGCGGGCCAGTCGGCGACCAACAGGTAGCGGCTGCCTAATATAAACGCGAAGATAATATTAAACAGGGCAAACCAATGCCCCCAGCTGATCATCTGGGAGACTTTTTCGCGGTAGCGCTGCCGGTTGGTTACCATATTATGAGGTCAAATCTGCATATTAATGAGCGTTATCGTCGCGTACGGATGACTGCAACGCATCCGCGAAAGATCGTGCCAGAGTGCGGCGTTGAGCCGGTGAAACGCTGGTATTGATCAAGTTAGTTACCATGTTACCCAATACCATCAGGGAAAGGTCGGTTGGCGCTTTGTCTTTTTCAAGAATCTGCGCCATCTCTGCGAGGAGCTTTTCCACGCGTTCGTCACTGTAACGGGATGATTGTGGCATATCGTCGTCTAATCAAGGGTGAAAAGGCGGTATATTACCGTAACAACGCACTTTTTTCCGCAATTTTATCGCAAGCAGAGCGATCAGTTTGTGCTGGTAGTTGAAAGCGGCTGCGGGCGGTGTTTGAATACGCGCCTGAGCTAAAAGGAGAGTCTACCATGAGTCTGGATATCGACCAGATTGCCCTGCATCAGTTAGTTAAACGTGATGAAAACCAGCTGGAACTGGTACTGCGCGACACTTTGCTGCCTGCGACCCGCGCGGTTGAAGAGATGGCAGAAGAGCTGCATCGGGTTTATAGCGCCAAAAGCAAAGCTTACGGCCTGTTTAACGAAGACAGCGAACTGGCCGATGCGTTGCGTAACTGCCGCAAAGGGGAAGATGACTTTCTGGCATTTAGCCGTGCGGCAACCGGACGTCTGCGCGATGAGCTGGGTAAATATCCGTTTGCGGAAGGCGGCGTGGTGCTGTTCCTGCACTATCGCTATCTGGCCGTGGAATATTTGCTGATTGCGGTTCTCAACAGCCAGTCGAGCATGCGCGTCAATGAGCAGCTGGATATCAGCAGCACGCATTATCTTGATATCAATCATGCGGATATCGTGGCGCGTATTGATCTCACCGAGTGGGAGACCAACCCGGAATCCACCCGTTATCTCACCTTCCTGCGCGGTCGCGTGGGCCGTAAAGTGGCGGATTTCTTTATGGATTTTCTCGGTGCCAGCGTTGGTTTAGACACCAAAGCGCAAAACCGTGGCTTGCTGCAAGCGGTTGATGATTATTGTGCCGAATCAGATCTCGATAAAAACGAGCGCCAGAACTATCGTCAGCAGGTTTACACGTACTGCAACGATCAGCTGCAGGCCGGCGAAGAGATTGCGCTGCACGATCTCTCCAGCGAATTACCGCCATTAGGCGAAAAAACCTTCCAGGCGTTTACTCAGGAGCAGGGTTACGAATTGGAAGAGACCTTCCCAGCGGATCGCAGCACCTTGCGTCAATTGACCAAGTTCGCAGGTAGCGGCGGTGGCTTAACCCTGAACTTCGATGCCATGCTGCTTGGCGAGCGCATCTTCTGGGATCCCACCACTGACACGCTGACCATCAAAGGTACGCCACCAAATTTACGCGATCAGTTGCAACGTCGTACCAGCAGTAAATAAAAAAAGCCGGGTCACCAAAGTGCCCGGCTTTTTTATCAGAATGAATAGTTTATTCCACTGCTGATGAGCGAATCGGTGCGGAATTTGCCACCAAAGCTGTGTTTCGCGCCAATATTCGCTGACCAGTTGTCGCTGATTTTCCCTTCGAAGCTCAGATGAGCCCGGTAACGATCGTCGTCCAGCGCACCATACACGCGTCGGCTGTGGCGATCCTCAAGAGTCAGTGAAGAGCCGGAGCTGCCCGGTGAAAACTGTTTTTCAACGCTTGCGCTGAATCGCACCCTTGGTAGCAGCGCACCGAGCCCCTGCTTGCTGACTTCAATACCCGGCGTGAGTCCCCACGGCATGGCTGAACTCAGAGCAATGCGGGCATCTCGGCTTTGCAGCGTATAACCCGGCATATAGCCTGCGCTGGCCTTCACATAAGGCGACAGCGTGAACGATGTGTCCACCAGAGGGAAGGATTTACCCAGTTTTGCACTGCCGGCCAGCATATGGCTGGTTTTTGAGGTGCTTTCCACTCCCAATACCGGGTCAAGGTTGATGTCCTGACGCAGGTGCAGGTAGCTGGCAGCAAGATCCATAAACCATCCATTTTCGTTCATGCCGCTTGCATACAGACCCAGAGTACTCAGCTTATGGCTGACGCTGGCTTCATCCCTGGCATTTCCCTGGCTGTAACTGGCGGTGACGCCGTACAGCCACGCATCCGCTTGCGTATCGGCGCCGATCTCCAGCTTGCTGTCTTTTAACGTTACGCTATCCATCCCGCCGCGATTCTGGCTAAGACTGGCCCATGCGCCGCTGTCTTCATGGCTACCGCGCAGCAGCTGAGCGCGATCGGTCAGCATGCTGCTGATTTCACTAAACAGGTAGTGACGCGAAGCGAGCAGGGCGCGAGTACTCTGCACCAGCGGCTGATTATCAATGACGTCAAACCAGTCTTCTGCAGTACCCGGTTTTGGCGTGATCTCTGGCTCAGGTTTTACTTCAGGCTCAGGCTTCACTTCAGGCTCAGGCTTCACTTCGGGCTCAGGCTTCACTTCGGGCTCAGGCTTCACTTCGGGTTCGGGCTTAATTTCGGGTTCAGGCTCAGGGTTAGTTACCGGATCGGGTGGTAGCACCGGATCGGGCGTTTTGGCAATGATCCATTTCACGCGACCATTCTCTTCCACAACCTGATGATCGGCGGTATACAGCGAGAACCCGCGTTTGACCGGAGGTAGCGTGAAATAATCATGCGCGGTACCGGCGGGTGCGTTGACCAGCACGATCTCTTTTGCGATGCGGTTGGGGAAGGTTTCGCCCAGCATAAAACCGAGATCGAGGGTGTTGCTGCCGCCCTGCGCGCTGGAACCAATGTATAAGCTGTCGCTGATGGCGGATTGTGGCGCGATACCGAAACCAAGCTGCAGGTTATTTGCCGTCAGATGTTCAACAGAGAGCAGCTTCGGCGTCCAGGCCATTTCATCTGCAGAAAGCAGGGAAATGATACCGCCTTTACCTGCATCCAGGCGATGCACGCGGCTGTTACCGTTCATGTTCCAGAACGTCTCACTGCTCAGGGTCATTCGCGCTGCGTGACTGTCGTTGATGTGGCCGTGATAATTGACCTTGCCAAGGTGGAGCGCTGCGTTATCACCCAGCGTGATATTGCCTTCGACTGTACTGGCGGGAAGAAAGCGCAATTCTTCAGCGTTTCGCCGTGCAACTTTGCAGCTGCCTATGCTGCTCTGAACCGGCGAGGTGCAGCGTAAAATCTGATCCTCATCCTGTGCATCAGGATTGTAGCCAAGGATAAGCTGGCTGTTATCACCGGCCTGAATATCGGCTTTAACCTGCGCGTATTCCCCCACCTGGAAGCGCGCGCCACTGGCAACCACTGCATTATTGGCGGAGAAAGAAGAGGCATACCAGTCATCGTCAATAATCAGGCCACCGGCATGAGGGACGGGCTGGCCGGAAAGTAATAGTGTGCCATTGTTGACGTTAATATTACCATTGAGATTCGCTCCACCCACTAATGCCAGGTTAGCACTGGCTATTGTGGGTGAAAAGGTAAAGTCCAGTTTCCCATTAACAGTAGATGTGTTATCTGCTCCCAGAAATCCCCGATACACCAGGTGGTTCAGTTCTTTAGCGCGGTATTCCTGCGCCTCTACAGGATCAAATCCAATATACTTCCAGTAAGTGTTGTCTTTCTGATCGGTTGGGAACCAGCTATAGTTAGGCGTCTTTAACTGGAAATATTCCCAGCGTTTTGATTTGTCATTATAATCTTCGTAAATATCGCCGATATTCCCCGCAGAGTTATTTCCCTGCCATTCCTGAATAGCGATGTCTTTGGCATTAAATCCGGTTAACGTCAAATCTGAATTATTGTTTAAGTGCGCATTGATGATTGATGCGCCGCTGTCCGTATGGTTGATCTGCCGCATCGTAAGGTTGTTGCCATTTAAATCCAGCATACCGCCACGATAGCCAAAGAAGATGTTATTCGCATCAACCTGATCGCCGCTGTTCATTACTACAGTTGGGCGGCCGCTGGTTATATAAAGGCGCGAAAACGCCTGACGAATGCCCTGCGCATCTTTTTGTTGATCGAGAATAACGGTGCCATCGCCGATATTCAGCCCCCCTCCATTAATGCCTTTTGCATTAATGTGCAGCACACCGCCGCCAATTTTATGCAGGTCATCATCTTTCAGGCCATTAACCTGCCACAGCACGGTTTTATCTTTATCGACTTCAACGCCGCCGCCGACCCAGGTGGCATCAACACCATCGGCAGATTTAAGCGTGTAATTATTAGAAAACTGCAGTTTACCTGCGCCAAGGTTTACCGCATCACTTAAAATAATTTTGCCACCTGCACCGTTGAAACGGATATCTTTGGTAGCGTCCAACTCGGCATAACTCGCTTTGGCAGGTGCCACGTGACGATACTTTTCATCCAGACCCTGCCAGTCCCATTTTTGACTGCCTTGATCAATGGTTGTCTTATTCCATAAAATGACTTCTGCGTTGTTAATGTCCTTAACATCAGGTGAGATATTGGCTGCAACGATGCCGTCATAAAAACCATCTGGTATTAACGCACCATATGACTCTCGTGAGTAAGGATTTGGGTTTGCACCATAGCGGCTTCCTGAATGTGCAGCGACCAATTTCCACTGTTTATCAATTGAGTCATAGCCATAATAAGGGCTGCCGCTGTCGCCGGGTTGTGTTGTGATGGTCAGAGCTGTGGAAAGAGGGTTATCAGGTGACAACTGCGTAAAATAAAAATAATTTTTGGTAAATTCGACGAGTTTAGGATCAATAGATCCACCGGCTAGCCATGAATAACCGCCGGCAATGTGTACCATATCTTTTTGATCTTCGCTGACTTGGTACATGATGCCCGCCCCGGCGCGCGCATAAGCTGTATAGCGAGTGCCATGACCATTTTTCAGATCAATACTTTCAATGCGTCCAACCGGTAACGCTTCTGTTACAACTTTATTTAACCGCGGCATCATGTAATCGCGATCAATATCGTCTGGAATGGCATTGCGATTGATAAAAACATAGCGTGGTGAATATTCGGAAGGACCACCAAAAAATACGCTTTTTAAATCTTTCATATGGCGAGCAGTAATAACATATGAGGGTGCGGTTAAGGCAGTGAAGCCGCGACGGGATATGCTACTCAAATCAGGCATAGGAAAATTCAAATTGCCGGATAAATCGCCATTTTTTTTATAAATTGGAATATTACTGATTCCGGGACGAAATTTGCCCATATTCTCAGCAAAGTCGCGGTAATCTTGCACATTGGTATCATGGCGCATGACTCCCGCATACGAGGGGAGCGCAACAAGCAGCGCGCTGTAAAATAAAGCGGTGATTTTATTCATTTGAAGTCCTTAGGGGGCGTTTCCTTGAAAATGCTGAGCAAACCGCATTGTCCAGAAAGTCCTATGACTTCATCGTGAAGAATGGTCTTAAATACAATAATAACAAGGCTGAGAAGGGAACAAAGCTAATTAAGTGGATATTGAAACGAAGTAGATCTTAGGCAAAATAAAAGGGCTGGTTTCGCAACCGGCCCTTCTACTTACAACTCATTTCGCGATTAAGCGCGAATGAAGTCGATATGGAACAGTTTTGGCTTGAACGGATGACGCTGTACCGCCTGAGCTTTAACTTTAACTTCTTTACCATCAACAGCGATGGTCAGCACTTCGCTGTAGAACTCAGGTTTAACCTGCACGTTCATCACAGCGTCGTGGTCCAGTTCGATAGCAACTGGTGCTTCATTTCCGCCATAGATGATGGCTGGGAATTTGTTTGCTACACGCAGGCGGCGGCTCGCACCCTTACCCTGGTCTTTACGTACTTCAGCGTTAATAGTGAACATTTGATGTCTCTTCAATAGTTCCTGCTACAGGCGACCCAGCAACAGGACGGTTATTCAAACTGCTTTTACGGATGCAAAAGCGGGCGGCATTATAGCCCCAATGATGCCGCAGGGGCAAATGATTCCGCCGCTTATCGCAGCTCATTGGCGCGGCGATAACGGCCCTGATAATCAAACATTTTTTCGCGGATCTGCCAGAAATGGCCTTTTGCGCGCGCCACCACAAAGTCCGGATGGCGTAATAAAGGCTGTAAGGCGATGACATCTGCTGCGGTTTGCCAGCCAAGTTCCACGCCTGGCGCGCGCTGATGCGGACGCATAAACAGCTGCTCAAAGGCTTTACGTTGCGCTGGGGTTTGCAGGCGAAAACGCTCGCTGACGCTGGTGCCATCTTCATCGAAATAGGTGGCTTTCAGCCATTCACCTTTGTCATCGCGTCCTTGCTCCAGCGTCATGCCAGAACAGCGCAACACGCGCGCATCTTTCAGTTTCAGCGCGGCTTTCAGCATGTCATCCGGGTCGACCAGAATTTTGTTGCATTGATGGCAGCGCCGTGCGGCGATGTCATTCTCGGCCCCGCAATCCGGGCAGCTTTTAAAGCGAAAGCGATAATCACACTGCTCGCGCTCGCCTTCATCATCTTCCAGCACGCCCTGACAGCGGCGACCAAAATGCTCGATGATGTGTCCATCTTCGGTGGTTTTGCCCCAAAACGTGTTGGCGAAACCGCAGGCGGGACAGAACACCTGCACCGGCTGATTGTCGCTGGCCCCTTTCGGTGCGCCGACTTCGGGGGTGAAAAGATCGTGCGGATTACCGGCGTAATCCAGCACCAGACAATCGGTTTTGCCAGGCGACAAGCGTAAACCACGCCCCACGATCTGCTGGTAAAGGCTGACGGATTCGGTAGGGCGCAGAATGGCGATCAAATCAACGTGGGGCGCGTCAAAGCCGGTGGTCAGAACGGCAACGTTGACCAGGAACTTCAGCTGCTGCGCTTTAAATTCACCAATCAAGCGGTCGCGATCTTTCACCGCCGTTTCCGCCGAAACCAGCGCGCTGTTTTCGGGCAGCAGCGTGAGAATTTCACGGGCATGTTCCACGGTAGAAGCAAACACCATCACACCGCGCCGATCTTCAGCAAACTCAACAATCTGCCGGATAATATGCGGTGTTACGCGATGCTGTTGTTTCAGCTCGCGGTTGAGATCGGCTTCGCTAAACAGCCCGTTATTCTGTGGGATCAGCCGGCTAAAATCGTACTGCACCACCGGCATATCTAAGCGCTCCGGTGGCACCAGAAAGCCGTGTTTGATCATATAGCGCAGCGGCAGCTCATAAATGCAGTCGCGGAACAGCGCTTTCTCATCACCGCGCACCATGCCGTGATAGTGGAACTGATAAATCCAGCCTTTGCCGAGACGGAAGGGCGTGGCGGTCAAACCCAACAGTCGCAACTGCGGATTATGCTGCCGCAGGTGGGCGAACAGCAGCTGATACTGGCTCTCTTCGTTATCGCTGATGCGATGACACTCATCGACGATCACCAGCGAAAAGGCGCTGTCGAAGCGATCGAGATTGCGCGCCACCGACTGCACGCTGCCAAACACCACTTTGCTTTCGCTCTGCTTGCGCTGCAAACCGGCGGCGAAGATGTCGGCTTGCAGGCCATACGCCTGATATTTACTGTGATTCTGCTCCACCAGCTCTTTCACGTGGGCCAGCACCAATACTCGTCCGCGCGCTAACCGCGCCAGTTCAGCAATCACCAGGCTTTTACCCGCACCGGTTGGCAGCACAATCACCGCCGGCGTGGTATGGCGGCGAAAGTGGTTGAGCGTGGCGTCAACCGCCTCTTGTTGGTATGGGCGCAGGGTGAATGACATCGGGGCAAACTTTTTTCTGGAACGGACGCGCATTATGGCATGAAAGCCAGTTAAACGCAGGTTCACTACTGTTAGCAGTCTAAGGATCAAGCTATACTGCCCACACTTTCTTAACGGACAAAAACACCGTTTCAGTTTCCCCCGCAGTAACAGGCAAAGCGAATTCATGCGACTCGAAAAATTCATATCTCAGCAACTGGAAGTTAGCCGTGCTATCGCCGGACGCGAAATCCGCGCCAAAAAAGTCACCATTAACGGCGAAGTCGTGCGCGATGCGGCTTACAAGGTATTGCCAGACGATGAAGTCGAATACGACGGCAATCCACTGGTGGTGCAGCAAGGTCCGCGCTACTTCATGCTGAACAAGCCGCAAGGTTACGTCTGCTCAACCGACGATCCCGATCATCCCACCGTGCTGTTCTTTATCGAAGAACCTGCGGCGTTCAAGTTGCATGCGGCAGGACGTCTCGATATCGACACCACCGGTTTGGTGCTGCTGACCGACGATGGTCAATGGTCACACCGCATTACCTCACCGAAGCATCACCTGGAAAAAACCTATCTGGTGGAAGTGGAAGAGCCGATCGATCCAGAACTGGTTGAGAAGTTCGCTGCCGGTGTACAGCTGCACAATGAAAAAGAGCTCACCAAACCGGCGGTGCTGGAGATTCTTGATGAGAAAGCGGCACGCTTGACCATCAGCGAAGGGCGCTATCATCAGGTCAAACGCATGTTTGCGGCGATGGGTAACCATGTCTCGGCGCTGCATCGCGAACGTATTGGTGACATCGAACTCGATGAAGATCTCGGTGAAGGTGAATATCGTGAATTGACGCAGCAAGAGGTCGACAGCATCGGCCTGCCAGAAGAACTCAAACAACGCAAATAGCGGGAGAACGCGGTGCGCAAGGAAAAGAATTCTCCGGTTGGTTTAGTGGTCATCCTCGGATTGCTGGCGATGTTGATGCCGCTTTCGATTGATATGTATCTGCCGGCCATGCCGCAAATCGCCCATGAGTTTGCGGTTTCGGCGGGCAGCGTGCAGATGACGCTCAACCTCTACATCCTCGGTTTCGCCATTGGCCAGTTAGTGTATGGCCCACTGGCGGACAGCTACGGACGTAAACCGGTGATTGTGCTGGGCACGCTGATCTTTGCCTGCGCCGCTGCGGCTTGTGCGCTGTCACAAACCATCGACCAGCTGATCTTTATGCGCTTCCTGCACGGCTTATCGGCCGCCGCTGCCAGCGTCGTAATTAACGCCTTGATGCGCGATACCTACTCGAAAGAGGACTTCTCGCGCATGATGTCGTTTGTGATGCTGGTGACCACCATCGCACCGCTGCTGGCACCGATTATTGGTGGCTGGCTGCTGTTGCTGTGGAACTGGCACGCCATCTTCTGGACGCTGGCGGGTGCCGCGCTGATCACCACGATGCTGGTGGTGACGCAAATCCGTGAAACGCTCAAGCCCGAACAGCGGCAGCGTTTTCATCTGCGTACCACCCTGGGTAACTTCGTGGCACTGGTACGCCACAAGCGTGCCTTCAGTTATATGCTGGCAAGCGGTTTCTCCTTTGCCGGATTATTCACCTTCCTCAATGCCGGTCCGTTTGTTTACATCGAAGTGAACCACGTTTCACCGCAGAACTTCGGCTACTACTTTGGCCTGAACGTGGTGTTCCTGTTCGTGATGACGCTGATTAATAGCCGCGCCGTGCGCCGCTTTGGTCCGGTGAAAATGTTCCGTTTAGGATTGGTGATTCAGTTCGCGATGGGCGTTTGGCTGTTGATCTCCAGTGCGCTGGATTTAGGTTTCCTGTCGCTGGTGTTTGGCGTGGCGATGTTTATTGGCTGCGTCTCAACGGTGTCGTCGAATGCGATGGCGGTGATTCTGGATGAGTTCCCGCACATGGCGGGCACGGCTTCTTCGCTGGCGGGCACGCTGCGTTTTGGTGTGGGTGCCTTAGTTGGCGCGCTGCTCTCATTAGTCAGCATTAACAGCGCCTGGCCGATGGTGGCTACGATTGCGCTGTGCGCCACCCTCTCGATTGTGCTGTTCACCTATGCTTCACGGCCTCAACAGCCAGCGTGATATCCCCAAGGTCACCATGAATGGCGGCCCTACATATCCTGAATCTTTCCGTAGGGTCGCCATTCATGGCGACCTGGCCTCTCTTAAATTTCTCCCCTCACTCGCTAATCCCCATTCATTCGTTATGCTTAATGTTTCCATTATGTGAAAATTTAGAGATAAAAAAGTAACGAGATTGCGTCTAAAATGATTGTTAACCGCAGCCGAACACGGTAAACATAGGCATAAATGTGAGAAGCCTCGCAAATTATAAATTGGCTACATGCTTTGTACTGAAAACGAGAAGGCAGACTGAGTGGGTTTTCTGAGCTAACCAGGTTGGGATTCACCACGTTGTGCCGTCGTCGTGAATAAAGTTAACGTCTCTGGGGGCCGTATATCTATGCTGCAACTTTCCGTTGTGCATCGCTTGCCACAACATTATCGCTGGTCGCTTGAACATGCAGGAGAAATTGAGCGTCAGGAAGCGGCGAATGGCGTGCATGCCGAAGATTTAGTGGTGCTGCGCCTGCTGAGCCACGATGGTCATCCAGCGCTGGAAATTCTGCACCAGCTGAAAGAAACGCTGGCGCAGATTCAGGTCGAGTGCAAAATCGCCCAGTGTGAAGGGCAACCTTGTCTGCTGATTCAACGCGATGACGAAAGCGCGACTAACTGCTGCCTGAAAAATCAGGGTGTCGCCATTGCCGAAACCTTTGACGGTCACTGACTCAGATCTTTTCCCTGCGCAGATGCCAGCAGCTGCCGCGTGTAATCGGCTGCTGGTGCGTTGAACAGCGCTTCGCAATCACCTTGTTCCACCACTTCGCCCTGACGCAGCACTATCAGCTGATGACAGAGTGCGCGTACCACCTGCAAATCATGACTGATAAACAGATAGGCGAGCTGATGCTGTTGCTGTAAACGACGCAGCAAGGTCAGAATTTGCTTCTGCACCGAGCGGTCCAGCGACGAGGTGGGTTCATCCAGCACAATCAGCTGCGGCTCAAGGATCAACGCGCGAGCGATAGCGATGCGCTGGCGCTGACCGCCGGAAAACTCCGCCGGATAGCGCGAACGGCTGTCGGCATCGAGTCCCACTTCCTGCATCACCGCAATCACCTTGGCTTCCTGCTCCACATCGCTAAGTTCTGGGCGATGTACCGCTAAGCCTTCCGCAATCACCTGTTGCACCGTCATGCGCGGATTGAGTGAGGAATTGGGATCCTGAAATACCACCTGAATGCGCTGGCGCAGCGGCAATAACTGCTTTGGCGACAGCTGGTGCAGCGGCTGATCGTCAAACCAGATCTCACCGCGCGCGGTGATTAAGCGCAGCAGCGCCAGGCCCGTAGTGCTTTTACCCGAACCCGATTCGCCGACCAATCCCAGGCTTTCGCCACGCCGCAGCGTAAAGCTGAGATCCTTGAGCGCCAGCTTCTCTGCCACGGTGCGACGCAGCAATCCACGCCGGATCGGGAAACCAACCTGCAGATTCTTCACCTGCAACAGCGGTTTAGGATCCAATAGCGGCACCGGTTGACCATCCGGCTCGGCGGCGATTAGCTCGCGCGTGTAGGGCTGCTGCGGCTGGCTAAACAGCACATCGCAGCGATTGTGTTCCACACCGCGACCATTTCTCATCACCGTGACGCTGTGCGCCAGCTGACGCACAATATTCAGGTTATGGGTGATGAACAGCATACCCATGTTAAGTTCCCGCTGCAGTTCGCGCAGCAGTTGCAGAATCTGTGCCTGCACCGTGACATCCAGCGCGGTGGTCGGTTCATCGGCGATCAGCAGCTTCGGCTGCGTCAGCAGCGCCATGGCGATCATCACGCGTTGTCGCTCGCCACCGGAAAGCTGATGTGGAAAATCCTGCAAACGCGATGCCGCGTTACGAATGCCGACGCGATCCAGGCAGCTGAGCATTTCGCCCCGCGCGGCTTCGCGCCGCATCCCGCGATGCACCGACAGCACCTCATACAGCTGCTTTTCCACGTTATGCAGCGGATTGAGCGACACCATCGGCTCCTGAAAAATCATCGCCATTTGGTTGCCACGCAGCCCGCGCATGGCGCGTTCGCTGGCCTGCAAAATATCCTGGCCGTTAAACAGGATTTCGCCTTGCGGATAGTTGACCGGCGGCTGCGGCAATAAGCGCATGATCGACAGCGCGGTCACGCTTTTACCGGAACCGGATTCGCCCACCAGCGCCAGCGTTTCGCCGGCATCAATGTGCAGCGAAATGTCGTCCACCACGCGGCGATCCTGAAAGGCCACCGCCAGATGATTCACCGTTAACAGGCTCATTTAGCGTCCTCGGCTCGGGTCAAAGGCATCGCGTACTGCTTCGCCGATAAAGATCAGTAACGACAGCAGCAGCGCGAGGGCAAAGAAGCCCGCCAGCCCCAACCACGGCGCCTGTAAATTGTTTTTGCCCTGAAGCAGCAGCTCGCCGAGCGATGGCGATCCCACCGGCAAACCAAAACCCAGGAAATCCAGCGAAGTTAGCGTGGTGATTGAGCCGCACAGGATAAACGGCAAGAACGTCAGCGTGGCGACCATGGCGTTTGGCAGCATGTGGCGCAGCATAATGCGGCTGTCGCTGACGCCGAGCGCGCGCGCCGCACGGATGTAATCGTAGTTACGGGCACGCAGGAATTCGGCGCGCACCACGCTCACCAGGCTCATCCAGCCAAACACCACCGTGACCAGCAGCAGCCACCAGAAGCCGGGCTGAATCACGCTGGAGAGCAGAATCAGCAGGAACAGCGATGGCATGCCGGACCACACTTCTATCAGCCGCTGGCCGACCAAATCGATGCGGCCACCGAAGTAGCCTTGCACCGCGCCGACCACGATGCCAATCACGCTGGAGAACAGCGTCAGCATGATGCCGAACAGTAATGAAATGCGTGTGCCATACAGCAGGCGAGCCAGCACATCGCCGCCGTTAGCATCGGTGCCGAGCCAGTTTTGCGCCGAAGGTGGAGAAGGGAAGGGCACATCGGTAGCGAAATTGATGGTGCTGTCGCTAAAGCGAATCGGTGCCCAAATCGCCCAGCCTTGCTGATTGATGCGCTGCTTCAGCCACGGATCCTGATAATCAGCGGGCGTAGAGAAATCGCCGCCGTAATCACTTTCGCTGTAGTTGAACAGCAGCGGCATGTACCAGCGCTGCTGATAATGCACCAGCAGCGGTTTGTCGTTGGCCAGCAACTCTGCGCCCAACGACAGGACAAAAATGATCAGGAAAATCCACAGCGACCAGTAACCGCGACGGTTATGGCGAAAACGCTGCCAGCGCTGTTGGTTAACAGGAGATAAGCGCATCAGCGTCCCTCAAAATCAATGCGCGGATCGACCAGCGTGTAGGTCAGATCGCTGAGAATGTTCATTAGCAGGCCAATTAACGTGAAGATGTAAAGCGTGCCAAACATCACCGGATAGTCGCGCTGGATGGTAGCGTCGTAGCCGAGCAGGCCCAAACCATTGAGCGAGAACATCACCTCAATTAACACCGAGCTGGTGAAAAACATGCTGATAAAGGTGGCGGGGAAACCGGCGATCACCAGCAACATGGCGTTGCGGAACACATGGCCATACAGCACGCGCTTCTCATCCAGCCCTTTGGCGCGCGCGGTGACCACGTATTGTTTGCGGATCTCATCGAGGAAGGAGTTTTTGGTCAGCATGGTCAGCGTGGCAAAACCGCCAATCACCGTGGCCAGCACCGGCAACGTGATATGCCACAGATAATCGGTGATTTTGCTGTACCACGGCAGCGCATCAAACTGCGGTGACGTCAGGCCGCGCAGCGGGAACCAGTCGAAGTAGCTGCCGCCGGCGAACAGCACAATCAGCATGATGCCGAACAGAAATGCCGGAATCGAATAGCCAATGATGATAAAGGTGCTGCTCCAGATATCGAAAGCGCTGCCGTTGCGCACCGCTTTTTTGATCCCCAACGGAATCGACACCAGATAAATGATCAAGGTGCTCCACAATCCCAAACTGATGGAGACCGGCAAACTCTCTTTGATTAGCTGCAGCACCGATGCGCTGCGGAACAGGCTGTCGCCAAAGTCAAAACGGATGTAGTTCCACAGCATTTCGCCGTAGCGCTGCAGCAGCGGTTTATCGAAGCCGTAACGATGCTTAATTTCCGCGATCACTTCCGGATCAAGGCCGCGCGCGCCGCGATATTGGCTGTCGCCGGGATTGTCGCGCACCAGCGATCCGCGCGCGCCGCTGTCGCCACTGCCTGAACCGGGAATGCCGGTGCTGTGACCAAATTGCACGTTGGCTAACGCCTGATCCACCGGACCGCCGGGCGCGATCTGCACAATAAAGAAGTTCAGGGTGATGATCGCCCACAGCGTGGGGATGATCAGCAGTATCCTGCGAAGAAAATAGGCTGCCAAACCGTGCTCCTCAGCGTCGATCGGCCGGCAATCGCCCGGCTTTGTTCACATCGTACCACCAGTTTTCCAGACCGGTAGCAAACGCGGGTTTAATCTCGGGATGGGAAAACTTGTTCCAATACGCCATGCGATCTTCCGCGCTGTACCACATCGGAATCATGTAAGCATTCCACAGCAGGATGCGATCCAGCGCCTGACCAAGCGGCAACAGCGCTTTCTTATCACCCTGATGCTCCACGATCTGCTGGACAAAATGGTCGACGATGGGATCTTTCACGCGCGGCGTATTCCATGAAGAGTTAATGAACTCAGACTGCCAGATAGTGCGCAAGCTGGTGGAGGGCCATGGCATCGCGTAATAGAGTGACGGAATCATGTCGTAGTCACCTTCGCGTAAACGCCGTAAATATTGCGAGCTGTCAATCTGGCGCAATGTGACCTGAATGCCAAGCCGTTGCAGGCTGTGCTGGAACGGCAGCGCCCAGTCGTTTTGCGTGCCGCTGCGCATCAGTAATTCGAAACGGAACGGCTGGCCGGTTTTCACGTTCACCAGCTGCTGGTTTTTAATCTCCCATCCCGCCGCTTTCAGCAGCTTCATGGCTTGCAACAGGTTGCCGCGATCGAAACCGCTGCCGTCGGAGTGGGGCGGGGCATACTCATTGTTGAACACTTCTGCGGGCAGCTGCGCTTTGTACGGCGCCAGCAGGATCAACTGCTCGGCTTTGGGATAGCCAAGTGCTGCATATTCGGTGTTCTGGAAATAGCTGTTGGTACGTTTATAAGCGCCATAGAACAACGCTTTATTCATCCACTCAAAATCGAACGCCAGGGTGATGGCTTCGCGCACGCGACGATCGGCAAACAGCGGCTTTTCGTTGTTGAAGGCCAGCCAGCGCGTGTCGGTGGAAACGGTGTTGGGAATGGTTGATTTGACGATGGCGTGACTATCAAAGTTACGTCCGCGATATTGCGTGGCCCATTTCCTGGCGGAACTCTCTTCGCGCAAATCGTAAGCGCCAGCTTTGAAGGCCTCGAACGCTACGTTGTCATCAAGATAATAGTCATAACGCAGGGTGTCGAAGTTAAAGCGTCCGCGATTGACCGGCAGATTGGCGGCCCAGTAATCTTTCACCCGACTGTACTGGATAAACTGACCCGATTTATACGAAGTGACGCGATAAGGTCCGCTGGCCAGCGGCGGATAACCAATCGGCTCATTAAACTTTTTGTTTTGCCAAAACTTTTCCGGAATAACCGGCAGCGTCAGCCAGCTGAGAACCCGATCTTTGTCCGGCTTCGGCATATCGATGCGCACGGTGAGGCGATTAAGCGCTTTAACGTGCACGTCGCGAAACGCCACGCGGAACTGGGGCACACCTTCCGTCATGAATTTCTGAAAAGTAAAAGCCACATCCTGCGCGGTAATCGGTGTTCCGTCCTGAAACTGCGCATGCGGATTGATCGACACTTCCATCCAGCGATAGTCATCGGGATAGCGCGCCGATTCAGCGATCAGCGGATAGTAGCTGCCAGGTTCATCATCGGAGGTGGTAAACAGGCCGTCACACAGCGTATCAGTGCCAATGCCGGGATTACCGCGCGAGGCGAAACGATTGAAGTTGTCGTAGGTGCCGACCACGGCTAATGTGATTTTGCCGCCTTTAGGCGCGGCGGGATTGGCGTAATCGTAGTGCGTGAAATTGACCGCATATTTAGGCTCGCCCAGTTTAGCAAAGGCATAGCTTTCGTTGATGGTTGCGGCATGCAGCGGCGCAATGGCGCTACAAAACAATAACGCTGTGACAAGACGCAGCAGCATAAGTGGGGCGTTCTCCTGTGGTGTTCCGCACTTTATGGTAGCAGTTTCATGGGGTTCGCGTGATGCTAACTCAGCACACGCTGGCGTTGGAAGTAACTGGCGAGTTTTTCAGGTCTTAGCGGTCGGCTAAACAGATAACCCTGTAAATGCGTCACGCCGCGATTCACCAGCCATGCCGCCTGGTCGCCGGTTTCTACGCCTTCTGCCACGGTTTTCAGGTTGAGTTTTTTCGCCAACAGCAGCACCGCATCAAGAACCGGCGAGGTGACGGTTTCCGTACCAATGCTTTGCACAAATCCACGATCGATTTTCAGGTAATCGAAGGGATATTTTTCCAGATAGATCAGCGCACTGTGTCCGGTACCAAAATCATCAATCGCAATTTTGAAATGGTTTTCGTGCAGCCAGGCGAAGATCTCACCGGCGTTTTTCTCTCCCACCATGGTGCGTTCGGTAATCTCAAACACATAGTTAAAATGATCAGGCGGCATGGCGTTAATCCATACCTGCACATCATGACGGAAACTCTCAGAGGCGAGATGCAGCGGCGAGAGATTGAGGCTCAGACGTGTGCCGCGCGGCAGTTGTTTACAGAGAAACTGTGCATCGCGAGCCACCAAGGTAAACAGATGCTGGGTGAGCGGAATAATCAGGTTTTGCGCTTCGGCGTAGCTAATAAAGGCATCCGGCGGAATCATGCCTTCAGTGGGATGCTTCCAGCGCAGCAGCGCTTCCACGCCGTATGGTTGTCCATCATGCGCGGTGACCAGCGGTTGGTATTCAACGTGAAACTGGCCACGTTTGATTCCCTGCATAATCTCTTTACCCGGACGCTGATGTCGAGTCAGCAATAGCCAACTCAAAGCGGAAACCAGTAAGGAAAATAATATCCCAGTCAGCAGCGTCAGTGAGTAATCGCGTGGCGCTAAAGTGCTGCCAAACAGTACAAAGTGTAGGTCGCTATTGTTAAAAGCTATTTCATGCAGCGATGCAGGCAAATCACTGGCGTGCACCACTTTGTTGCTGCCGCTGAGTAGCGCTTTATTGCCGATCACCAACGCCATGCCGGTGATTTCGGGATGATAGGAAGCCAGCAACTGATAAGGCGTCAGGCTGATGTTCATGGTGGCCAGAATGCCGGTCTCTGCCGAACCTGGATTTTTCAGCCAAAGCGCCAGCGCCGGTTTCGTTGGCAGCAATGGCGTGCCTTCCAGTAAGCGCATATCGCGATCGCGTTCCAGTTCAGATTCAGGCGATATCGCGTTGGCAGCCAACAAAAAACTGCCTGTTGCAGAAGAGCAGTAAGCATTACTGTCGCGGACCAGCAGGATGGCGCGGATATTTCCCGCAAACGCAGCGCGAGAAGTCAGCTCACGGCCGACGCTGCTGCAGGTTAATTGTGTGTATTGCTGCAGTGGATAAAGCGTATCCACCAGGGTTGTAATGACTTGTTGTAAATCGTCACGGCTGTGCGCCAGTAGTTGTTGGTGTTGTTGTACGCGTTTTTGCCAGGTCAGCGTTAACAGGACGGTGACAAATAGCAGAAAAAACAATGTGCCGATGATTACGCTACTCCAGGCGATGCGTCTTGAGTAGCTGGCGTGGTGTTTTAATGTCCCCGAAAGTGGCATGGAGTGTATTCCCCTTGTCTTGCCATTTTTTATTATGTTTATCACTTTGGTCATTACCCAGAGTCCTGCCGACATCGCTGTAATCACGGCGTCTGAAGGGCGATATTTGGGTATCAGGAAGTCAACGAGAATATAACGAGAGCGCGAAGAATGTCTCGTTATATTTTTGATTCTCAATTACTTTTATCGATTAGATTTGAGTTAAAAACCGTGGGCGAAAAAAAACGCTGCCGGGGCAGCGTTTTCTGATTCTCTGGCTGAGAGGATCTTCAAAAGAATACGTTAGCTCGGGTTTTTAGCGAGAACCCGACGCGCTTCACGATAACGGTTTTTCCAATAACTGTCGTTCAGATTGGAAATCATCACGCCACTGCTGGTGGATGCGTGAACAAAGTTATCGTTGCCGAGATAGATGCCGACGTGGCGCCCGGTAGAACCGGCGCGGAACAGCACTAAGTCACCTGCGCGCAATTTATTGCGTGAAATCTCTTTGCCGGTGTCTTGCTGTTCTGACGTTGAGCGTGGCAAATCTAAACCAAACTGCTCGCGAAAGGTGCGCTGAACAAAAGCAGAACAATCAATGCCGCGTTTGGTATCGCCGCCTAAGCGATAACGGACACCTTTCCAGTCACTGTACTGTTCCATGATGCGGGACTTAACGTCCACGTTCTGCACCATCTGTTCAAATTCGTCCTGAGACGCTTGAAGTAAAAAACCATTCTGGTTGTTAACTTCATGATTCTCGTTATTCGCGTTCTGACCGTTATGGGTGCTGCTACATGCTGATAAAAGTGTTGCCAGAGCAACTGCGGGAATGATCCGCCTGAGGTATCTCAGTATTGGTTGAGACTTGACCATTGTACGTGAATTCCTTCGGTTTCCTTACGACAGAATGTCGTCAGCCAGATGACAAAACGGGTTGAGATTAATAAGGACGGCCGTCTAAGACAAATCCTTAATTACTAAAATGTGTTAATGCACACATTTTTGTAGCTTTAAGCACCGCATTTTATGCTGTTGCTTACTAATCGGATTTGAGGTTAACCGATTACAGACCGCGTGGCGAGTGCTTTTATATAAATATTCAAAGGTTTTTTCGATGTAAAATCAATCTGTAACACAATGGCTAGTTTATCAACAATTGGCAGCGATTTAATAACCAAACAGCGGTGGAATAAGGGGGTAATTCTGGCGCTAAGGCCGATTTTAAGAGGGTTCGGGCTGGACAGAATCAGATAAAGGCTATTGTTCCGCGTTTTTCATCATAATCTTTTCTTTTACCTGAATAATGTTAGTTTGCTAATAGTTTATTCAGGTTTTAAATAAGCGCGAGCGATCGACTTTTTCTTCTATGATCACTCGCGCTTAACAATTACCGGCGCGGCTTATATTTGCCCGGCAACGAACGGTCCAGCCAATTGACGAGCTTGTCGCTGAATGGCGTTAACAGGCACCAGCTCATACCAACCAGCACCACCGACAATGAACCAACAGCGATATCAGTAAACCAGTGCGCACCCGCCATCACGCGTGGCAGCGCAAACACCACGCTAATCGCCAGGCCTACCAGAAACGCGCGGAAGCCGAAATAGCGCCACATAAAGCAGGTGAAGATCATCAGCATCATGCCGTGGTCGCCTGGGAAGCTATCTTTCGAGGCATCTTTGGCTGGGATGCCGGTCAGTTCGCTGACGCGATGTACATTGTCAAAGAACAGCGTTGGGCTGGAGTGTTGCACCGGCAACAGATGGCCGAGCTGGTTCAGGATCACGGCGCTTAGCAACATGGTGATGCCAATCGCGAGCATGCGGCGGCGGCCTTGCGGTGTTTCGCGACGCCAGAAGCACAGATACAGCGCACCCATCGCCAGCAGTGAAACCAGATCGAAGCCGCGAAAGTTAGTGATGGCCACTAACAGCGCGAAGCCGTGATGGTCAACCATCTGGTCATTGAAGCCATAAAAGATGGCTTTATCGATACCAAACCAGAATCCGTGATCGGGCGGCAGGTACCATGAAATAAACAGCATTATCCCTAGCGCATTCAGCAGCAGGATGGTGATTAATCGTGACGCGCGCATAAAAAAATAAATCCAAAGTGAAAATAACGGGGCAAGCTAACGCACCTAATTTAAACGAATCTTCAACAAGGCGCTCTGCAAAAGGTTCCAGTCTACGGGCTGATGATGGATTAATTCGATGCGGCTATCCGGCGGCGTAGTAGGGCGCGTTTCGATAAACAGGTCTTCGCCCTGGCGATTGATGTTGACTAAACCGTCCGCCGTGCGCAGTACGCCTTTTACGCGATCCACCGGCGCAAGCCGCGCCCACTCTAGTGCGGCAATAGTATCAAACACGGTTTCCTCATCAAAAATCCAGCCGCAGGAAGCATAACCCTGGCCTTCATTGAGCGCCCGACGCCAGCGCGCCTGACCATCCAGTTTCAGTGCGGCTAAGCCCTGAGGACGTGAAGCAGGGTGGTGGTGAGCTGCATCGGGAACCGCACGATCCGCCAAGGCGGGTTGGGTCAGCAGCGCGGGATCGATCGCACCCCAGGCCGCTTCGACCAGCTGGCGTTCACCTAAAAATTGCTGCTGCCAATCCTGTAAACGCAGACGATCCTCGTCGCTCCAGCGATCGCTTTTGTTCGCCACAATAATATCGGCCGCCACCAGCTGATCGCGGAAGTTCTCATTCTCCACCACGCGCGCGTCGGCGAGTTGGCGCGGATCGAGCAGCGTTAAGGTGGCATCCACCTGAATCCAGGGTTGATAGACCGCAGCACGCAGCATGTTCAGCAACTGTTTGGGATGGCCAAGGCCGGTAGGTTCGATAATCAGACGATCGGGTTTCGCCTGCTTCAGCAGCATGTTCAGCCCAACCTGCAGCGGCAAGCCGTTAACGCAGCACATGCAGCCGCCGGGAATCTCTTTCAGCGTGGCACCACGATCGGCGAGCAGTGCGCCATCGATGCCAATTTCGCCAAATTCGTTGACCAGAATCGCCCAGTTTTCGTCGGCGGGTTTGTTGGCTAACAGATGCAGCAGCGTGGTGGTTTTTCCGCTACCGAGAAATCCGGTGATGAGGTTTACGCGCGTCACAAAAGGGCTCCCAAAAAAAGAGAATAAATCGCGCGCGGATGAGGAGCATCCGGCGCGCACGGCCTTGTTATACTATAACAATCACCGGCGGCCGGACGGAAGCACGTTATGCGTCAGCGCGTCCCATGTAACGACGTTCTGCAATATGAATACGGATGCGTTCGCCATTGCTCAGATATTCTGGCACCTGAATGGATAAACCGGTGCTCATGACAGCGGGTTTGGATCGCGCGCTGGCGGAGGCACCTTTGATGCCCGGTGAGGTATCAACAATTTCCATATCGACGGTTTGAGGCAGTTCAAGTGCCAATACCTGGCCGTCCATCGTCAGCACCTGAATGCCGGGAATGCCGCCTTCAGGAATAAACAGCAGCTCTTCTTCGATTTGATCTTTTTTGAAGTTGTACGGCGTGTAGTCTTCATCATCCATAAACACATACTCATCACCATCTATATAAGAGAAGGTGACGGCGCGGCGGCTAAGTGAAATGGCGTCAATAATATCGTCGCCTTTAAAGCGCTCTTCCACTTTCAGGCCAGTGCGAACATCGGTAAAACGCATTTTGTAGAGCGTCGCGGCACCGCGAGCACTTGGGCTCTGTACATCAATGTCTTTCACCAGCAACAGTTTGCCGTTCCAGGTGACAGCCATCCCTTTTTTGATCTCATTTGCCTTTGGCATGGTGGTTTTCTCGCTGACAGGAGGTTAATGCGCGTCACGTTACTCGTGCGGCGAAAAACTGGCAAGCGAGGCAATGTAAAATTGTTGCCGGTGCATGGCATTCGCGGCCTCAGACTGTTATTGTCGCGGCGAATTGTTTACAGGAGCGCATGATGTTTTGTCGTGACCAGTGCGGTGCCTGTTGCACAGCCCCCTCAATTTCATCCCCGATTCCTGGCATGCCGCACGGCAAGCCGGCCAACACGCGTTGCGTGCAGCTCGATGAGCAGCAGCGCTGCAAAATCTTTGGTTCACCGCTGCGTCCTGCGGTCTGCGCCGGCTTACAACCAAGCGCGGAAATGTGCGGCAGCAGCCGTGATAGCGCGATGACGTTTTTGTTAAAACTGGAAGCCGATACTGCACCTTGAACCGGTTGCTGACGCAGAGCTGAAGAATTTGGCTTAATGCCGCTGGTCTGTACAGCAAAAGCATCAGCCTGACTGTCCGTAAAAATCTTAAATCCAACATGAAGTGTGCGGAACGTCAAAAATCTGCTACTCAGATCGCGCATTTTCTTGCCTGCTGTACGTGGCTGTACCATATTCCCTGAAACGTTTCAGCGTTGTCATTCCGGCTAAGTCCGCGATGCAGAGCATTTTTTTTCAACACCTAGCTGAAACGATTCAACACAGCAAGCGAGGAGAGATATGTTCCAGCTCGAAGTTCAGGCCATTCATACCGGTGCTAGCGCACAGAATAAAGAAGAGGCCATTCGTCAGGTTGCCGCTGCGTTGACCGCTGCGGGCAATGTGGCCGAAGGCTACGTTAACGGCATGCTGGCGCGCGAACAGCAAACCACCACTTTCCTGGGTAACGGGATTGCCATTCCGCACGGTACCACCGACACCCGCGACCTGGTACTGAAAACCGGTGTACAGGTTTATCAGTTCCCGCATGGCGTGGATTGGGGCGAGGGGCAAACGGCGTATGTGGCGATCGGTATTGCCGCCAAGTCTGATGAACACCTCGCGTTGCTGCGCCAGCTCACCCACGTCTTAAGCGACGACAGCATTGCTGAACAGCTGAAAACCGCCTCGGCGGAAGATCTGCGTGCCTTGCTGATGGGCGAAAACCAGGCGGCAGAATTCAAATTCGATACCTCGCTGATTGCCGTTGATGTGGCGGCCAGCGATTTAATCACCTTACAGGCTCTGAACGCCGGTCGTCTGCAGACTGCTGGCGCGGTGGACGCGTCCTTTATTGCTGATGTGATTTCCCGCGCACCGCTAAGTCTGGGTCAGGGCATCTGGCTGAGCGACAGCGCCAACGGCAATCTCGGCAGCGCAGTGGCAGTCAGCCGCGCTGTTAGGCCATTCCAGCATCAGGGCGAAAACGTCGCGCTGTTGCTGACCGTGGCGGCTAACGATCAGCGTCCGCTGGAAGTGCTGGGCTACCTCAGCAACCTACTGTTGACCAACAAAGCTGAACGTCTGCTGAAGGCCGATGCAGCCGGGATTCTGGCGCTGCTGACCAGCGAAGTCGATGAAGCTGCCGAGCTGCTGACCGCTGAGTTCACCATCCGCAATGAACACGGTCTGCATGCGCGTCCGGGTACGGCGCTGGTTACCGTGATCAAACAGTTCAACAGCGATATCACCGTGACCAATCTCGATGGTAGCGGTAAACCGGCTAACGGCCGTAGCCTGATGAAAGTCGTCGCGCTGGGCGTGAAAAAAGGCCATCGCCTGCGCTTTACCGCCAGCGGTGATGATGCGCAGCAGGCGCTGAACGCGATTGAAGAAGCCATTAACGCCGGTTTAGGCGAGGGGGCAGCATGAGTCGTCGTGTCGCAACAATTACCTTAAACCCGGCTTACGATCTGGTCGGTTACACGCCAGAAATTGAGCACGGTGAAGTCAACCTGGTGAAAACCACCGGCCTGCACGCGGCGGGTAAAGGCATCAACGTTGCCAAGGTGCTGAAAGATCTTGGTATCGATGTCACCGTCGGCGGTTTCCTCGGTAAAGAGAATCAGGACGGCTTTCAGCAGCTGTTCAGCGAGCTCGGCATTGCTAACCGTTTTCAGGTGGTGCAGGGCCGTACGCGTATCAACGTCAAGCTGACCGAAAAAGATGGCGATGTGACCGACCTGAATTTCTCTGGCTTTGAGGTCACCGCGCAGGATTGGGAGCGCTTCACCGCTGATTCACTCACCTGGCTGGGCCAGTTCGACATGGTGTGCGTCAGCGGCAGCTTGCCAGCCGGCGTGGCGCCAGAAGCGTTCACTAAATGGATGAGCGATCTGCGCACGCTGTGCCCTTGCATCATCTTCGACAGCAGCCGCGAAGCGCTGGTTGCCGGTCTGAAAGCCGCGCCGTGGCTGGTGAAACCGAATCGCCGCGAGCTGGAGATTTGGGCTGGTCGCAAATTGCCTGCGCTGCAGGACGTGATCGGTGCTGCACATGAACTGCGTGAGCAAGGTATTGCGCACGTGGTGATTTCTCTCGGTGCGGAAGGCGCGCTGTGGGTGAATGCCTCCGGCGAATGGATCGCCAAACCGCCCGCTTGCGAAGTGGTCAGCACCGTGGGTGCCGGCGATTCGATGGTCGGCGGCCTGATTTACGGCTTGCTGATGCGTGAATCCAGCGAGCACACGCTGCGTCTGGCGACGGCAGTGGCGGCGATGGCCGTCAGCCAAAGCAACGTTGGCGTTAAAGATCGTACCCAGTTGGCCGCGATGATGGCGCGCGTCGACTTACAACCCGTTAACTAACAGCAGGAGAGCGATAATGAAAACGCTGCTGATAAAAGATTCTTCACTGGGACTGGCTTCAGGACATCTGGCGCTGGAACGTTTACGCGCGACGGCGGCACAAGCCGGACTGAAGCTGACCGATAATGCCGCCGAAGCGGAACTGGTGCTGGTTGCTGGTCATAATGCGCCGCACGACGCAGAGCTGGCGGGTAAATCGCTGGCGCTGGTGGATGTGCAGCAAGCGCTGCGCGATCCGCTGGCGGCAATCAATCAAGCCAAAGCAAGTGCCAAAACCTGGCAGCCTGTTGCTGCAACCGCTGCCGCGCCAGTGGCGGCGCAGAGCGGTGGTCAGAAACGTATTGTGGCGGTGACCGCTTGCCCTACTGGCGTTGCGCACACCTTTATGGCTGCCGAAGCTATTCAGGCCGAAGCGACTAAGCGTGGCTGGTGGGTGAAAGTCGAAACCCGTGGTTCTGTGGGCGCTGGCAACGCGATCACGCCAGAAGAAGTGGCGGCAGCCGATCTGGTCATCGTCGCGGCGGATATCGATGTGGATCTGGCGAAATTTGCCGGTAAGCCGATGTACCGCACCTCAACCAGTCTGGCGCTGAAGAAAACCGCGCAGGAGCTGGATAAAGCGCAGGCTGAAGCGAAAACCTATCAGCCGAGCGGCAATCAGGCGGCCAGCGCACAGGGCGACAGCAAAGAGAAAGCCGGTGCCTATCGTCACCTGCTGACTGGCGTGTCCTACATGCTGCCGATGGTGGTCGCGGGTGGTTTGAGCATCGCGCTGTCATTCGCCTTTGGTATCACCGCATTTAAAGAGCCGGGCACGTTAGCGGCTGCATTGATGCAAATTGGTGGCGGCAGCGCCTTTGCGCTGATGGTGCCGGTTTTGGCCGGTTTTATTGCCTTCTCGATTGCGGACCGTCCAGGTCTGACGCCAGGTTTAATTGGCGGCATGATCGCCACCAGCATTAACGCCGGTTTCCTTGGCGGCATCATCGCCGGTTTCATTGCCGGTTACGCCGCGAAGATGCTCAGCAGTAAAGTAAAACTGCCGCAGAGTATGGAAGCGCTGAAACCGATTCTGATCATTCCGCTGGTAGCGAGTTTGATAACCGGTTTGCTGATGATTTACGTGGTTGGTAAGCCGGTTGCTGGCATCATGACTGGCCTGACAACCTGGCTGGCAAACATGGGTACGGCGAACGCTGTGCTGCTGGGCGCGATTCTCGGTGGCATGATGTGTACCGACATGGGCGGTCCGGTGAACAAAGTGGCTTATGCATTTGGTGTTGGTCTGCTCAGTTCACAAACCTACGCACCGATGGCAGCCATTATGGCAGCCGGTATGGTGCCACCGCTGGCGATGGGCCTGGCGACGATTGTTGCGCGTCGTAAGTTCAACAAAGGTCAGCAGGAAGGCGGTAAAGCGGCGCTGGTGCTTGGTCTGTGCTTCATCTCTGAAGGTGCCATTCCGTTTGCAGCGCGTGACCCAATGCGTGTACTGCCGTGCTGTATCATTGGCGGCGCGGTAACCGGTGCGATTTCCATGGCGATTGGCGCGAAACTGATGGCACCGCACGGTGGCCTGTTCGTTCTGCTGATTCCAGGCGCGATTACCCCAGTGTTGGGTTATCTGATGGCGATTGTGATTGGTACTGCGGTGGCAGGCCTTGGCTACGCCATCCTGAAACGCCCGGAAGAAGAGCTGGTAAAAGCAGCGTAATCTTCGCCAGACATGAAAAAGGGAGCTTCGGCTCCCTTTTTGTTTTTTATCAGATAATTAACCCTGCTGCTCTGACTTCAGCCACGCAATCTCATCCTTCCAGATATCCGGATTGATGGTTTCCAGAATCATTGGAATGCCGTCAAAACGCTTATCCTTCATCAGCCAGCTAAATGCGGTTTTGCCGATATTGCCTTCACCCAAACTGTGATGGCGGTCGACGCGACTGCCCAGCGTGCTCTTGGCATCATTCAGGTGCATCCCGCGCAGATACTGGAAACCGACGATGCGCTCAAAATCGCTAAACGTCTCAGCGCAGGCTTCTTCGGTACGCAGATCGTAACCACCCGCAAAGGCGTGGCAGGTATCAATGCACACGCCAACGCGCGACTTATCTTCCACGTGTTCAATAATGGTAGCGAGGTGTTCGAAGCGGAAACCGAGGTTGCTGCCCTGACCGGCGGTGTTTTCGATCACCGCCACCACGCTGCTGGTTTTATCCAGCGCGATGTTGATCGATTCGGCGATACGCTTCAGGCACGCTTCTTCATCAATTTGCTTAAGATGGCTGCCGGGATGAAAGTTCAGCAAGGTCAAACCTAACTGCTCGGCACGTTGCATCTCATCGAGGAAAGCTTCGCGCGATTTCTCCAATGCTTCCATCACCGGATGGCCAAGGTTAATCAGATAGCTATCGTGCGGCAGGATCTGCGCAGAGCTGAAGTTGTAGCGATCGCAGGCGGTTTTGAACGCATCGATCACTTCCCCTGACAGCGGTGCTGCTTTCCACTGGCGCTGATTTTTAGTGAACAAAGCAAACGCGGTGGCTTCGAGTTCGTGGGCACGGATAACTGCCTGGTCCACGCCGCCTGATGCACTGACGTGTGCGCCGATATATTTCATGCCGCTCTCCTGATTGGGCGATTGCTACTGCAAAGCGCCCACTATAGCGGATGCGATTACGCCATGAAATGTTGCACCAGCACATTGAGTGCTCCGCCGCCAACGATCAACCAGCCAAACATAATCAAGCCGAGCAGCAGCGGTTTCAAACCGGCCTGCTTTAAGGCACTGAAACGTGTGGTTAAACCCAGCGCCGCCATCGCCATCGCCAGCAGCAGATTCGCCAGCTGATTCAGCGCACTAACCACGTTAGCTGGCAGCAGATGCAACGAGTTAAACAGCGCAACCACAATAAACAGCAATGCGAACCACGGGAAACTGATCGCTTGTTGCTGCGCGCTGTGACGACGCTGACGCTTCAGCCAACTGCCCAGAATCAGCAAGAAGGGTGCTAACATCATCACGCGCAGCATTTTGGCAATCACCGCACTATTTTCAGTTTCTGCGCCCATCGCATGGCCAGCTGCGACAACCTGCGCCACTTCATGCAGCGTCGATCCGGTAAAGATGCCGAAATGTTCTGCACTGACAGTTGGCAGCAGCGACCACAGCAGCGGATACAGCACGATGCCAACGGTGCCAAACAGCACCACGGTGGCAACGGCTACCGCCACTTTTGACGGCGCAGCTTTAACGATAGGTTCACTCGCCAGCACCGCCGCCGCGCCGCAAATGCTACTGCCCGCACCAATCAGCCACACGGTTTCACGGTCCATCTTCAACAGCCGAATGCCGATAAAACAGGTCAGCAGGAAAGTGGAACTGAGGACCAGCGCATCGATCAGAACGCCGCTTAGACCAACATCAGCAATCTGCTGCACGGTAATACGAAAGCCATACAAGATGATGCCGAGGCGCAGCAAGCGCTGTTTCGCCAGCAGCACGCCGCTGTCACAGGCTCCGGCAATCTGCGGATAAAGGCTGTTGCCGAGTACGATGCCCAAAATAATCGCTAACGTCAGCGCACCGAATCCGGCACCGGCCAACCATGACTGATTGCCAAGCCACGCCGCGATACCGGCAATCGCGATGGTCAGCAGCAAACCCGGTAGCCACTGATGCAGATGAAACGGGGTTTTATTCACGCTTAGCTCAGCCATACTTTTTCTCCTGTAGGGGCGCCATTTATGGCGACCTTCTAACATTCAATCTCTGCCTCAAGCGTGCGCCGCACTGGTATAAAAGTAAAATTGATAATATATTTATAATTAACCAGAATAAGTAATATGCGAGGAACACATGCACATCACGTTGCGTCAGATTGAAGTGTTTACCGAAGTGCTGAAAAGCGGCTCGACGACGCAGGCTTCGCAAGTGCTGGCGCTGTCGCAGTCGGCGGTGAGCGCCGCGTTAGCGGATTTGGAAAACCAGCTTGGCGTGCAGCTGTTTGACCGCGTCGGTAAGCGGCTGGTGGTGAATGAGCATGGACGTTTGCTCTATCCGCGCGCCGTGGGTTTGATGGAGCAGGCGGGCGAAATCGAACAGCTGTTTAAAGAAGATAACGGGGCGATTCGCCTGTTCGCTAGCAGCACCATCGGCAACTACCTGCTGCCAGGCATGATTACCGCCTATCGCCGTGATTTTCCCGCGCTGCCGCTCGAGCTCAGCGTCGGCAACAGTCAGGATGCAATTAATGCGGTGGCGGATTTTCGCGTCGACATCGGCTTGATCGAAGGTCCATGTCACGAGCTGGATATTATCAGCGAGCCGTGGCTGGAAGATGAGCTGGTGGTCTTTGCCGCGCCGGATGCTGCCATCCTGCAACAGCCGATTACGCTGGAAACACTCGCCGCCGCGCCGTGGATTCTGCGCGAGCGCGGCTCAGGTACGCGCGAGATCGTGGATTATCTGCTGCTGTCGCATCTGCCACAGTTTCAACTCGGCATGGAGTTGGGCAACTCAGAGGCGATTAAACATGCGGTGCGTCACGGCATGGGCATCAGCTGTTTGTCGCGGCGGGTGATTGAAGATCTGCTGGAAGCCGGCACGCTGGTGGAAGTATTGATCCCGCTGCCGCGCCTGACGCGCACGCTGTATCGCATCCATCATCGGCAGAAGCATGTCTCTAAAGCGTTGAACCGTTTCCTGTCGTATTGCCGCGAATAATCGCAGCGCTTAACACGCTGCGGCTAATAATTCCTGGCCGATCATGAAGGTAACTAATAACCCGACGTGAATGCTATACAGCTTGGGGCTAGCTGCTACAATCTCGCCTCATTTTTATCCAGCATAGCGTTTACACATGCATAATGACTCAAAAACAACACAACAACCTGGATTACGCCGGGAATTAAAAGCGCGTCATCTCACCATGATCGCCATTGGTGGCTCCATCGGTACCGGCCTGTTTGTCGCCTCGGGTGCCACCATTTCTCAGGCCGGACCTGGCGGCGCGCTGCTCTCCTATGCGCTGATTGGCCTGATGGTCTACTTCCTGATGACCAGCCTCGGCGAACTCGCGGCATTTATGCCGGTTTCTGGCTCTTTCTCCACCTACGGTTCGAAATACGTTGAAGAAGGCTTCGGCTTCGCGCTGGGCTGGAACTATTGGTACAACTGGGCGGTCACCATCGCCGTTGACCTCGTCGCCTCGCAGCTCGTCATGAACTACTGGTTCCCGGACACGCCCGGCTGGATCTGGAGCGCACTGTTCCTCGGCCTAATGTTCCTGCTCAACTACATCTCCGTAAAAGGCTTCGGCGAAGCGGAATACTGGTTTTCGCTGATCAAAGTGACCACCGTCATCATCTTTATTGTGGTGGGCGTGCTGATGATCTCCGGCATTCTGCGTGGCGCAGAAAACGCGGGCTGGCACAACTGGACCGTCGGCGAAGCGCCATTTGCCGGTGGATTTGCCGCGATGATTGGCGTGGCGATGATCGTCGGCTTCTCCTTCCAGGGCACCGAACTGATTGGTATCGCGGCCGGTGAATCTGAGGATCCGGCGAAGAACATCCCGCGCGCGGTGCGTCAGGTGTTCTGGCGAATTCTACTGTTCTATATCTTCGCCATTCTGATCATCAGCCTGATCCTGCCGTACACCGATCCGAAGCTGCTGCATAACGACGTCACCGATATCGCTATCAGCCCGTTCACGCTGGTGTTCCAGAATGCCGGTCTGCTCTCAGCGGCGGCGGTGATGAACGCGGTGATTCTGACGGCGGTGCTGTCGGCGGGTAACTCCGGCATGTACGCCTCAACGCGCATGCTGTTCAACCTGGCACGCGAAGGCAAAGCGCCACGCATTTTCGGCAAACTGTCGAAAGGTGGCGTGCCGCGTAACGCGCTGATTGCCACCACCGTGGTGGCGGGACTGTGCTTCCTGAGCTCGAAATTTGGTAACCAGGAAGTTTACCTGTGGCTGCTGAACACTTCGGGTATGACCGGCTTTATCGCCTGGTTGGGTATCGCCATCAGCCATTACCGTTTCCGTCGCGGTTATATCGCGCAGGGTCACAGCCTCGCCGATTTGCCGTACCGTTCGGGCTTCTTCCCGCTGGGACCGATCTTCGCCTTTATTCTGTGTCTGATCATCACGCTGGGGCAGAACTATCAGGCGTTCCTTGCCGATCGCATTGATTGGTATGGCGTCGCCGCAACCTATATTGGTCTGCCGCTGTTCCTGGTGATTTGGTTGGGTTACAAGCTGACACGCGGCTCGCGCTTCGTGAAATACAGCGAGATGGAATTCCCGACGTTTAAAGAGTGATTGTTGTACGAAGGTCGCCATAAATGGCGATACGACAATCCTGGAAAGTGCGCAATGATGCGCACTTTTTTTTGGATTTTGTTACTCAGATTGAATTGATAATTATTATCACCTGCACTATTGTGGCTGCCGTTATGATTTCGACAAGAAACGGGTAGAACAATGCGTACCACCGACGCCACGCTGCTGGCGGAAAACGGCCTCGAAACCGATACCATCACACATTATCGTCAGGTACTGCGCCAGCGACTGTTGTTAATTGGCGTGCTGGTGCTGGCGATACTGGCCTCAGTGATTCTGGATTTCACGCTCGGCCCGGCTGGGCTCTCCCTCGATACCTTATGGCAATCGCTGACCCATCCCGATGCGGTCGATGCGGGTACGCGCGTGATTGTCTGGGATATCCGTTTACCTTACGCCTTGATGGCGGTGGTGGTGGGCTTCTCGCTTGGCCTTGCCGGTGCAGAGATGCAAACCATTCTGAATAACCCACTTGCCAGCCCGTTTACGCTCGGCGTCTCGTCAGCGGCGGCCTTTGGTGCGGCGCTGGCGATCATTCTCGGCATCGGCATTCCGGGCGTACCGGATCAGTGGTTTATCTCCGCCAACGCCTTTGTGTTTGCGCTGTTTGCCGCCTTGATGCTGGATGGCGTGACGCGCTGGACCAAAGTCTCAACCTCTGGCGTGGTGCTGTTTGGTATCGCGCTGGTGTTCACCTTCAACGCATTAGTGTCGATGATGCAGTTCATCGCCAGCGAAGATACCTTGCAGGGCTTGGTGTTCTGGACCATGGGCAGTCTCGCACGCGCGTCGTGGGAAAAGCTCGGCGTATTAACCGCCGCCTTTGCCATCCTGATTCCGTTCTCGATGCTCAGCAGCTGGAAGCTGACCGCGCTGCGCCTCGGCGAAGATCGCGCGGTCAGCTTTGGTATCGACGTGCGCCGTCTGCGCCTGGCGACACTGCTGCGCATCAGTATTCTCTCCGCGCTGGCGGTGGCCTTTGTCGGTCCGATTGGCTTTATCGGTCTGGTCGCGCCGCATATTGCACGCATGATGTTTGGTGAAGATCACCGCTATTACCTGCCAGCCAGCGCGCTGGTCGGTGCGCTGGTGCTGTCGCTGGCCTCGGTGGCGTCGAAAAACCTGATTCCCGGCGTGATCATTCCGGTGGGGATTGTGACGTCGCTGGTCGGCGTGCCGTTCTTCCTCAGCATTATTCTGCGTCATCGGGGGACGGTGTAATGGAACAGGGATTACGTCTGAGTCATTTCTCCGCCGGTTACCCGAAGCGCAAGGTGATTGAAGATCTTAACGTGCCGGAACTGCCGCAGGGCAAAATCACCGTGTTGCTCGGCCCCAACGGCTGCGGCAAATCAACGCTGCTGCGCGCGCTGGCTGGTCTCGGCAAAGGGCAGGGCGAGCTGTGGCTGAACGGTGAAGAGCTGATGGGCCAGCCGTTTGCGCGTCGGGCGCAGCGTGTGGTTTATCTACCGCAAAGTCTGCCAGCGGGCGTGCATTTGCATGTGCTGGAGTCGATTATCGTGGCGCAGCGCGCGTCGGGTGGCTTACACAGCGCCTCGAGCGAAGCGGAGATCATGCATCTGCTCGAGCAACTCGGCATCGCGCATTTAGCCATGCGCTATCTCGATCAGCTGTCGGGCGGACAGAAGCAGTTGGTTGGCCTGGCGCAATCGCTGATTCGTCGCCCGGAACTGCTGCTGCTGGATGAACCGCTCAGCGCGCTGGACCTCAACTACCAGTTCCACGTGATGGATCTGGTACGTCGTGAAACCCGACTGCGCAATATTGTGACGGTGGTGGTGGTGCACGATATCAACATCGCGCTGCGTCATGCGGATCACGCGCTGATGCTGAAGGATGGCAATCTACTGGCGGACGGCGAGCCATCGCAGGTGATTACGCCAGAGACGCTGGCGCAGGTGTATGGCGTGCGCGGCCGTATCGAGCACTGCTCACGCGGCATGCCGCAGGTGATGATCGACGGGCTGGCGGAGACGTTGGTTTAGTTGGGTGCTCGCTGTCACCATATAGTGCACGCTGTCCCCCATCCCGGCCTTCCCCCGTAAACGGGGGAAGGAGATGCTGCCACATGCAGCTTCCAAACTCACATTTTGCAGCATCTTCCTCCCCC
>NZ_DALYOQ010000018.1:0-33866 GCF_031974595.1 Pantoea sp. CTOTU46764
TTGCGGCGGCACATCCCACTGCACGCGGTCGCCACGCTTCACCCAGGCGCTGGCACCGTTGACGCGGCCCTGCACGTCATCCATCAACAATAACGCTGCCTTCATGCCGCTGAGCGGAATGGTGGCGTTGGCTTTGTAGGTCAGTTGCAGATTTTGCGCATCCAGCGTCTGCGCCAGAAACTCGTCGATGGCGATAGCATTGCTGGTCGCCAGATGATGCGGCTCCACCGTCCAGTGTTTGAGATCCGGCGTCAGACGGCGTTGATCAAGCAGCAAATTATCCTTGAGCGGGCCGCCAGGCAGCTCACCGCTGTAGGCGCTGCCGTAATCGATGCGCAGTAAGGGGCGATCGTTGACGCCAGCATGACGTGAAATCGTCATCACTAAGCCGTTGTCACCGGGAAAACTGCGTGCCACGCAAAAAGCCGCATTGTTACAGGTCAGTTGCCAGTCAGAAAATGACTTTTGCAGTGGCTGAGCCTGTACGCACGCGACAAAAAGAAAGGGCAATAAAAGCAGTAACTTCATCCAATACGACATCAAAAAAATCGGTCCCCAAATTCCTGGAAAGAAAATAATAGCGCAACGGGAACGCTGTCAGCAGGCCTAAACTGTGAGCCGGCCCTAAAAGCGGGGTCAACCGCTGAAAAAGACATCACCTTGTGGCAATGGGTATTGGATAACGCAATGGCTCATCATCCGTTTTGACCGATTCCTGCTCAATCGGATTCGTCGCACTCTTGTTGGCGCATCACAAAACGGTCAAATACACACAAACGGGCATAAACAGTCATGCTAGGTTAATTCCATGTTGCGGCTATGCAACGCGCGTAGAACGCGGATTTCGCGACATTAGGCGCTTTTATGTGAAGTGCGTCACTTAATTTTGATAACCAGACATCTCATTTACATTAAAGAAAGATCAAGATCACTCTAATCAGCTAAGGCGTATTGGTGACTGTGGACTCGTGCGCAGCCCACACTTTCCAAATGCGCTATCCAGTAATTTATATCCATCGGAGGTTAGTATGTTGCCGATTGAAAGACAGCAGCGAATTATTGACGAATTAAATGTAAATGGTCGGGTCATTGTCGCTGAATTAGTCACGTTATGTCAGGTTTCACAAGAAACCATTCGGCGTGATTTAACTCAGCTGGAGAAACGTGGTCTGTTACAACGCAGTCACGGTGGTGCGGTACCAGCAAAACGACAGGCCGCTAACATTCAGGGAAATACAAGAGGCGTTAACGAGTATGAATTATCTTTCCGCCAGAGAATAAATGAACACGTTGATGCCAAGATGGCGATTGCCAAACGCGCACTCGATTTCATTAGCCCTGGCGATTGTCTATTACTCGATAGCAGCACCACTTGCTGGTATTTAGCGCGACAGCTGCCAGATATTGAATTAACGGTATTAACCAATTCCATCAGGATTGTGCAAACCCTTGCGGCGCGAGGCAGCATCCGCACCATCTGTCTGGGGGGAGAATATTCTGACCGTTATGAAGATTTCCACGGCGTGGTCGCCGAGCAACCGCTCAGGGAATTTCAGATCAATAAGATCTTTTTTTCCTGTAGCAGTTTAGGCAATGACGGTTATTTACGCGAAGGTAACGAAAACAACGCACATTTAAAACAGCAAATGTTATTAGCAGCGGAAAGAAAACATCTGTTGCTGGACGGCAGTAAATTCCTGCGGCCCTCATTCGCGCGTATTTGTCATTATCGCGATGTGGACTTTCTCATTACTGACCAATTAAAAGACAAAGAGCTGGAACAAGAATTAGCGTGGAACGGCGTCAATATTATTGATTGCTCCCAGCGCAGCCATTCTATGCAGCTAATAAAAAATTAAATCGGAGTCTTTATGAAAAAACATCTTATCGCCTGTTCTCTGCTCGCCCTGTTTGCCGCCTCCGGCGCGCACGCTGCTGACAAATTACGCATGGGCATCGTGGTGAAAATTGGCGGTATTCCGTGGTTCAACGCCATGGAAGCGGGCATCAAGAGTGAAGCGGCGAAACGCGGCATTGACGCGTGGATGGTGGGCCCAACGGCGGCCGATCCGGCTCTGCAGGTGCGTGCTATCGAAGATTTGATCGCCCAGAAGGTCGACATCATTGGCGTGGTGCCGAATGACCCGAAAGTGCTGGAGCCGGTGCTGAAGCGCGCCCGTGATGCTGGCATTGAGGTCATCACCCACGAATCGCCGGATCAGAAAGGCGCCAACTGGGACTTCGAACTGGTGGATGCGCCGACGCACGGCATCAACCATATGAAAGCGCTGGCGAAATGCATGCATGAAGAGGGCAAGTACGCCATGTACGTCGGCAGCCTGACCGTGCCATTGCATCAGCAGTGGACCGATGCGGCGTTGAATTACCAGAAAGAACACTATCCGAAGATGCAGATGGTCACCGACAAGTTTGGCGTCGGCGAATCGCTGGATGACTCGATTCGTACCACCAACGAGCTGATGTCCAAATACCCGGATTTGAGAGGGATCATGGCCTTTGGTTCACAAGGCCCGATTGGCGCCGGTCGTGCGGTGATGAACCGTAACAAAATTGATCAGGTATGCGTGATTGGTGCCTTCAGTCCTGGCCAGGGCGCATCGCTGGTGCAGCACGGTGCAATCAAAGGCGGCTACATCTGGAACCCGCAGACCGCTGGCGAAGTGTTCGTACGTATCGCCGACATGATGCAGAAGAAAGAGCCAATCACCGACGGAATGACCATCGAGGGTTTGGGCAAAGTGAAAGTTGATGAGGCGACCCACACCATCCTCGGCAACAACACCGAAAGCCTGGACAAAGAGAACCTGCCAAAACTGGTGAAAATGGGGCTGTAATGATGAAAGAGGTGATCCCACAGACGCTGATTGCGCTCGACAACCTGTCGAAAACATTTGGTGGCAACCGCGCACTGAGCGATATCTCGCTGACCTTACTGGCTGGCGAAGTGCACTGTCTCGCTGGCACCAACGGCTGTGGCAAGAGCACCTTAATCAAAGTCATTTCCGGGGTGCACGCCCCGGATAGCGGCAGCCGCATTACGCTGGGCGAAGGCCCAAGCTTCCCGCGCCTGACCACACGTCAGGCGCGTGACTTCGGCATCCAGGTGATTTATCAGGATCTGTCGCTGTTCCCCAATCTCAGCGTGGCGGAAAACATCGCCTTCGAGCACAACCTGAGTAGCCTGCTCGGCTGGCACCGCAAAGCCAAACTGCGTGAATCGGCGCAGCGCATCATTGATGAGCTGAAGTTTGACCTCGACCTCGATGAAAAAGTGGCATCGCTGTCGATTGCCGCCCGCCAGCAGGTCGCGATTTGCCGTGCGCTGGTCGCTGAAGCGCGGCTGGTGATCATGGATGAGCCGACTGCTTCATTGACGCGCACCGAAGTGAATCAGCTGCTGCGCACCGTGCGTTACCTCAAAGACAAAAACATCTGCGTGGTGTTTGTCAGCCATCGTCTGGATGAAGTGCTGGAGATTTCGGATCGCGTGACGGTGATCCGCGACGGCCGCAAAATGGGCTGCTGGCCCGCCAAAGCGATGACGCCGCACCATCTGACCGAACTGATGACCGGCCTGAAACTCGACTATCAGCTAAAAACGCCGACGCGCAATGACGATCGCCTGATCCTCGAAGTCGAAAAGCTGACGCGCGCCGGACAATATCACGACGTTAATTTCAAACTCTATCAGGGCGAAGTGCTGGGCCTGTGCGGCCTGCTGGGCTCTGGCCGTACCGAACTGGCGCTGTCGCTGTTTGGCATGACCAAGCCCGACAGCGGCAAGATCTGGCTCGACAGCAAACCGGTGCGCTTCCGTGGACACGAGGACGCGATCAAAGCCGGTATCGGCTACGTCTCCGAAGATCGCTTAACGCTGGGTTTGGTGCAGCAGCAATCGGTGGCCGACAACATGGTGCTGCCGATCCTCGACAAACTGCAAAACCGTTTCCACCTGATTGACGAATACCGCAAAAATAAGCTGATCCTGCAGTGGATTCAGCAGCTTGGCGTGCGCGTAGCCGATCCCAATCTGGCAATCTCCACGCTCTCCGGCGGCAACCAGCAGAAAATCGTGCTGGCGAAATGGGTGCTGACCCAGCCGCGCATCCTGATCCTCGATTCGCCCACGGTTGGCGTGGATGTCGGCGCTAAAGCCAGCATCTATCAGCTGATTCATCTGCTGGCGAAGGAAGGTTTGTCGATCATCCTGATTTCCGACGAAGTGCCCGAGGTTTGGTACAACTGCGACCGCATCCTGCACTTCCGTGATGGCACCGTTCATGCCGAATACCAACCCGATACCGTTGAGCAACAGCAGCTGGCGGAGGTGATTAATGCCTGATTTTTCTCGTTTACGTCCGAGCTCCAGCCAGGGCTGGCTTGCCTGGGTTTTGCTGGCGTTCATCGTGTTTTTCTCTGCCGCCAGCGACCAGTTCCTGACGGTGCAAAACCTGCTGGATCTGGCGGAAAGCTACGCCGTGACCGGCATCTTCGCCCTCGGCCTGTTTGTGGTGCTGGTTACCGGCGGCATCGATATCTCCTTTGCTGCGGTGGCGTCGGTGGTGCAATACCTGATCGCCTCGCTGTTTGTGCAGTTCCAGTTTGATAACGCCCTGCTCAGCATTCTGCTGGCGGTGGTATGCGGCACGCTGTTTGGCGTGATCAACGCCCTGCTGATTACCTCGCTGCGCGTGGTGTCGATCATCATCACCATCAGCATGCAGTCGCTGCTGTTCGGTCTGTTGATGTGGGTAACCGGCGGCAAAAGCCTCTATTCGCTGCCGGACTGGTGGATCACGCTGCGCAGCGTGCTGCCCTTCAACTGGCAAGGCAACAGCTTCCAGATTGGATTGCCGCTGGTGACCATGCTGGTGATTGCCGGACTCACCGCGCTGCTGCTGAACAAAACCAATCTTGGCCGCCAGCTGTATGCGGTAGGCGGCGATGCGGAATCGGCGCGCCGTATCGGTATTCGCGTGGGTCTTATTCATGTCTTTGCTTACGGCTGGCTGGGTGCGATGGCGGCGATTGGCGGCTTAGTGCAGGTCTATCGCATGGGTGAAGTGGTGCCGAATGCGCTGGTCGGCGGCGAGCTGGATGTGCTGGCGGCCACGGTGCTGGGCGGTGCCAGCCTGATGGGCGGCAAAGGCACGGTGAGCGGCACCTTAATGGGCGTGTTCCTCATCGCCATTCTGAAGAACGGCCTCAACCTGATTGGCGTCTCCAACTACTTCATGAACATCGTGGTGGGCGGCGTGATCATGGTGGCCATCGCCGTGACTCACTACAAAAAACGTAAAGAAACTGATGTCAGTTTCGTCTAACGGAAGGCGCATTCACATGAAATCACTCTCTGCTCTGCGTCCGGACGGCACCAATATCGGCCTGATGCTGCTCATTGCGCTGGCGCTGGCGACCTTCACCATCATGCTGCCGGGCCGCTTTCTCACGGATTCGACCTTTATGAGCATGGCGTTCCAGTTGCCAGAGCTCGGCTTGCTGACGCTGGCGATGTTTATCGCCATTCTCAGCGGCGGACTGAATCTGGCGATCATCGCCACCGCTAATCTGACGGCGCTGTTTATCGCCTGGACGCTGATGCGCGCCCTGCCCGCCGATGCGGGAACCGGTATGCAACTGTTGTGGCTGTTCATCGCCATCATCGGCGCGATGCTGATTGCCGCGCTGATTGGCGTGATTACCGGCGTGATGGTAACGCGCATCGGAGCGCACCCGATTCTGGTGACGCTGGCGACCATGATGACGCTGAACGGTATCGGCATCTGGCTCACCAAAGGTGCGGCGGTCAGCGGCATGCCGTCGGTGGTGCAGGCGCTCGGTTCCAACACGCTGCTTGGTGTTCCGCTGCCGCTGTGGGTGTTCCTGATTGCCGCCGCGCTGCTGGCGCTGTTCCTCGGCAAAACCCGCGCCGGTAATTGCATCTATATGGGCGGCAGCAACATCAACGCCACCTGGTTTAGCGGCATCAACACCCATCGCATGGTGATTCTGGTGTACGTCATCTCCAGCCTGCTGTGCGTGTTGGCCGGATTGATCATGATGGCGCGCTTCAACTCGGCGCGTATGGGTTACGGCGATGCATATCTGCTGCTGACGGTGCTGGCGATCATCCTTGGCGGCACCGATCCCAACGGCGGCTTTGGTCGCGTGACTGGCGTGGTGCTGGCGCTGATCGCCCTGCAAGTGCTCTCCACCGGCTTCAACCTGATGAATATCAGCCAGCACGTCAGCCTGGCGATGTGGGGGGCGGTGCTGATTGTGGTACTGGCCTTCAAACAATTTAAAACCCGCTTTAACGAACATCGTGCCGTCAAACTCAGCAAGCTGGCCGCGGCGCTTAACCCTTTGACCGAAAAAAAGGAAGTATGATGCGTATTCAAGTCTCCCCGTCGTTGATGTGTATGAATCTGATGGAGATCAAGCACCAGCTCGCCGTGCTGGACTCCCGCGCCGACTTCCTGCACATCGATATTATGGATGGTCACTACGTGAAAAATATCACGCTGTCGCCGTTCTTTATTGAGCAGATTCGCCCGTTCACCAAAGTGGCGCTGGATGTGCATTTGATGGTCGAGCAACCCACCGATTTCATTGAAGTGATTGCCAAAGCCGGCGCGGATTACATCTGCCCTCACGCCGAAACCATCAATCGCGATGCATTCCGCGTGATCAACATGATCCGCAGCTTCGGCAAGAAAGTTGGCGTGGTGCTCAACCCCGCGACGCCGGTCTCCTTTATCCATCACTACATTCATCTGGTGGATAAGATCACCGTGATGACGGTGGATCCGGGCTATGCCGGACAACCGTTTATTCCGGAAATGGTGCAGAAGGTCCAGGAGCTGAAAGCGCTGAAGCAGGCCAACGGCTATCAATACCTGATTGAGATCGACGGTTCCTGTAACACCCGCACTTACAACACGCTGGTTGGCGCGGGCGCAGAAGTGCTAATTGTTGGTACTTCCGGTTTGTTCAATATTCACGACGATCTGGAAACCGCCTGGAATATGATGCGCGAAAGCATTGATGAGGCTCAGGGATTGGCGCAGGTATCCGCATGAAAAAATGCTGGCTCGGTATCGACATTGGCGGCACCGGCACACGTCTGCAGCTAATGGAAGCAGGCCGCGTTTGGTCGAGCTTCCGTAAAGTGCCGACGGCCAGCTGGGCGCAGCAACCTGATGCGCTGAGCGCGTTGGGCGAGTTAATCAGTGAAACGCTGGAGCAGCAGCCGGTCAGCGGCGTGATGCTCGGATTGCCTGGCATTCTGAGTCGCGACCGCCAGCAGGTGATTTCGCTGCCATTTATTCAGGCGCTGGATCAGCAACCGGTTGCCGCGCTGCTCACCGAACGTCTTGGCGTGCCGGTAGCGATGGACAAAGATGTTAACCATCTGATGCTGTGGGATTTACTGCAGCTGGAGCAGCTGCCAGACAGCGCAGTAGGTTTGTATCCCGGTACCGGCATGGGCAACAGCTTGTGGATCAACGGTCAGTTTTATCATGGTCAGCACGGCGGCGCAGGTGAGCTTGGTCATGTGCCCGTTGCCGGCAACGATCTGCCCTGCCCATGCGGCAATCGTGGCTGTGCGGAAACCGTCACTTCCGGCCACTGGCTTAGCCGCTGGGCGAGCGCCAACGTGCCGGAGACCAATATGTCGGTGCTGTTTACCCAGCATCGCGAGCATCCGGAGCTGCAGGCTTTTGTGCAGCGTCTGGCGCAGTTGATTGCCACCGAGATGAACATCCTCGATCCGGAATACCTGATTCTCGGCGGCGGCGTGCTGGCGATGGCGGACTTTCCGCTGGCGCAGTTGCGCAGCCAGATTCAGCAGCATCTTCGTCCACCCGCCACGCGCGACGGTTTGAAGATCGTGTTTAGCCAATCCACCGATCACACCGGTTGTCGCGGTGCCTGTTTAGCCGCCGAACGTCTGTTCAGGAGTGCGTGATGAAAGGAAAAGTGTGTGTGTTTGGCTCGTTCAACCTCGACGTGGTCGCGGTGATGAACCGCTTTCCGATGCCGGGCGAATCGCTCACCGCCCATACCAGCATGATGGGACCGGGCGGCAAAGGTGCCAATCAAGCCACGGCCGCGCTGCGTGCTGGGGCACGCGTGCACTATATCGGAAAGATTGGTAATGATGACTTCGGCATGTTTGCGCGTCGTCATCTGGAAAAGACCGGTTTCGATGCTATCACCTTGTTTACCTGCAAGGAGAAACCCACCGGCAATGCGCTGATTTACGTTGCCGGTGACGATGCCGAGAACATGATTTCGGTCTATCCCGGCGCAAACACCACGGTAACTGCCGCCGAAGTGACGCGCTGCCAACCCACCGTTGCCGCCGCCGATATTTTGCTGGTGCAGCTGGAGAATAATCTCAGTGCCATTCAGCGCATGATCGACAACGCGCGCGCTGGCGGCACCTTTGTGATTATGAATCCCGCGCCGTGGCAGAAAGTCACTGATGCGCTGCTGGCGAAAGTGGACTTGTTGACGCCGAACAGCACCGAAGCGATGCAGCTAACCGGCGTGAAAGTCACCGACTTCGCCAGCGCGCAGCAAGCGGCAGAAAAGCTGCATCGTAAAGGCGCGCGTCAGGTGATTATTACCTTGGGGGTTTCCGGCGCGTTGCTTTCGGTAGCCGGGCAGCCGCCGCTGCGTATTCCGCTGTTCCCGGCGCAGCCGCTGGATACCACCGGCGCGGGCGATGCGTTTAACGGCGCACTGGCGGCGCGGCTGGCTTCTGGCGATGAACTGCCGCAGGCAGCGCTATTTGCTTCAGCTTACGCTTCGCTGTGCGTGGAACGCTCCGGTGCGGCTCACTCGATGCCCTCTTACGCCGAAGCGCTGGCGCGGTTGCAGGCGTATCCGGAGTGTATGCCGGAAGCGTTGGGAGAATTGGTATAATCCTGTGCGGTAATGGACAAGGTCGGCATAAATGCCGACCCTACGGGTGTTGTAGGGTCGCCATTTATGGCGACCTGGCCAAATTTACGGCTTTAACCACCCGGCAATCTGCGCATGCTGCAACAGCATAATGGCTTTGCCGTCACGAATGCGGCCGTCTTTCACCATCGCCAGCGCTTCCGGGAAACTCAACTCCAGCACGGTAATCTCTTCATCCTCAACGCCACCGCCGTTGTTGGCGCGCTGCGCATCGCTGTATTGCGCGGCGAAGAAGTGGATCAATTCGGTGACGCCGCCCGGTGACATATAGACTTCGTAGAGTTTCTCCACCTTGCCTACCTGATAACCGGTCTCTTCAATCGCTTCTTTGCGAATGCACTCTTCCGGCGAGTCGTCATCTAGCAGCCCCGCGCAGGTCTCAATCAGTTCGCCACTTTCATTGCCATTCACATAGGTGGCAATGCGGAACTGGCGCACCAGCAGAACGCTATTTTTTTCAGTGTTGTACAGCAGGATGGTGGCGCCGTTACCGCGATCGTAAACTTCGCGCTTATGACGCACGACTTCGCCGTTGTTGCGGGTGAGTTCGTAGGTGAAGTTGCGCAGCACAAACCAGTTTTCTGACAGCAACTTGTCTTTGATGATGTTGATCTTTAACGACATAACCGCTCCACTGCTAAATTGAGGGAGCCTGAGATAATAGGCCGAAGCGGCGGGGAAAACTATCTGAATTGTGAGGATGGTGGAGGTATAAAAAGGAGGTCGCCATAAATGGCGACCCTACGGGGGAAACACGCTCGAACGTAGGGTTGCCATTTATGGCAACCGGTTCAAAAACCGTTTGGCTGATCTTTCATATCCGGCAGATGGTGCGCGATACCTTTGTGGCAATCGATACAGGTTTTCCCTTCCTCAATCGCCTTGCTGTGCATCTTCGCGGCCACGGTTTTCTGCGCAGTGAAATCCATATAATCAAAGTTGTGGCAGTTACGACACTCCTGCGAATTGTTGTTTTTCATCCTGCGCCACTCGTTTTGCGCCAGCTTGATGCGATGATCCTCGAACTTTTGCGGCGTATCGATGATGCCGAAAATCTTGGCATACACCTCTTTGCTCGCCTGGATCTTACGCAGCATTTTCGGGCCCCACTCGTGCGGCACATGACAATCCGGACAGGTGGCGCGCACGCCGCTGCGGTTGTTGTAGTGCACCGTCTGCATATATTCCTGATAGACGTTATTGCGCATCTCGTGGCAGCCGATACAGAACTGCTCACGGTTGGTCATCTCCATCGCGGTGTTGAAGCCGCCCCAGAAAATGATGCCGCCAGCAAAGCCCAGAATCAGCAAGGTGCCGAGCGCCAGACGACTTGGACGTCGCCACCAGCGCCAGATGCGCAGAAGTTTCTCTTTCATCATGTCCTCACTTACCGAAGCCGTCAGCCGGTTTGAAGGTGTTTTCCACCACCGGTTTGGCATCGGTTTGCGGAACGTGACACTGCAGGCAGAAGTAGCGGCGCGGTGACACGGTGCTGCTCACCAGACCATCGCGATCGGTGAAGTGCGTTGGGCTGACGCGCGGCGCGCCGGTAGTGAGATAGCTCTGCGTGCCGTGACACTGCAGGCAACGGTTAACATTTTTCGTCACCTGATAGCCATCTACGCTGTGCGGGATCACCGGCGGCTGATTCACGTAGTTCAACGGCTTGCGGCTCTGCTCTTTGGGCTGATGAATAGTGCCCTGCTGCGTGGCCGTCACTTCCGGTGACTGGTTGAGATCGACGCCGTTATTGGCGTAAACCGTGCCGCCCAGCATCAGGGCGGCCAAAGTAACGAGTGTGATTAAGGGTTTCATTGCATCCTGCCTTAAATTTTAACCAGCTTGACGGCGCATTTTTTGTAATCGGTCTGCTTCGACAGCGGATCGGTGGCGTCCAGGGTGACGTTGTTGGCCAGCACGCCCGCATCAAAGAACGGCATAAATACCAGACCTTTTGGCGGCTGATTGCGACCGCGCGTCTCCACGGTGGCAAGGGTTTCACCACGACGCGATACCACGCGGACCTTCTCGCCGCGACGGAAATTGCGCTCTTTGGCATCCAGCGGATGTATATAGAGTAGCGCCTGCGGCACCGCACGATGCAGTTCCGGCACGCGACGCGTCATGGTGCCGGTATGCCAGTGTTCCAGTACGCGACCGGTACAGAACCACAGGTCATACTCTTCATCCGGCGATTCCGCTGGCGCTTCGTAGGGCAGCGCGAAGATGGTGGCTTTGCCATCCGGCTTGCCGTAGAAACGCACGCCTTCACCGGCTTTGACGTAGCTGTCGTATCCTTCGCGATAGCGCCAGCGCGTCTCTTTGCCGTCGACAACCGGCCAGCGCAGACCGCGCGCCTGATGGTAAACATCGAACGGCGCGAGATCGTGGCCGTGACCGCGACCAAAGCTGGCGTACTCTTCGAACAGGCCTTTCTGGATGTAGAAGCCAAACTCGCGCGCTTCATCATTCAGCTGGTCATCTGCCACTTCACTCAGCGGGAACTGATTGACCTGGCCGTTGGCGTACAGCACATCAAACAGCGTTTTGTCGCGCAGCTCAGGATTCTGCGCCAGCAGCGCTTCCGGCCACACTTCAGCTACTTTGAAACGTTTGGAGAAGTTCACCAACTGCCACAGATCGGATTTCGCATCGCCCGGCGCTTTCACCTGCTGATGCCAGAACTGGGTGCGACGCTCGGCGTTGCCGTAGGCGCCCTCTTTCTCCACCCACATCGCGGTAGGCAGAATCAGGTCAGCCGACAAGGCGCTGACGGTGGGATAGGGATCGGAAACCACGACGAAGTTGCGCTCATCGCGCCAGCCCGGCATACGCTCCTGCGTCAGGTTCGGACCGGCCTGCATATTGTTGTTACACATCACCCAATAGGCGTTGAGCTTGCCATCTTTTAGCGCGCGATCCTGCGCCACGGCGTGCAAACCAATTTTGGCTGGCACCGTGCCCTGCGGCAGCTTCCACAGCTTCTCGGCGGTGGCGCGGTGTTTGTCATTGTTGACCACCATATCCGCAGGTAAACGGTGGGCGAAAGTACCGACTTCACGCGCCGTGCCGCACGCCGACGGCTGGCCGGTGAGCGAGAACGGACCGGTGCCCGGCCGCGAAATTTTGCCGGTCAATAAGTGCAGGTTGTAGCATAGGTTATTGGCCCACACGCCGCGCGTATGCTGGTTGAAGCCCATGGTCCAGTACGACACCACGTTAACTTTCGGGTCGGCATACAGCTCGGCGAGTGCGATCAGCTGATCTTTCTCCACGCCGCTCATTGCGCTGGCTTTTTCCACCGTGTACTCAGAGACAAACTTTGCGAACTCGTCGAAGCTCATTGGCGTAGATTCGCCGCTGTCTGGGTTCTTCGCCGCAGCCTGACGCGGATCGGTGGGACGCAAGCCGTAACCGATGTCAGTCACACCTTTGCGCAGCGTCACGTGGTTCTGTAGGAAGGTTTTATCGACCTTGTTGTTCTGAATAATGTAGTTGGCGATGAAGTTGAGGATCACCAAATCGCTCTGCGGCGTGAACACGATCGCGTTATCGGCCAGCTCAAAGCTGCGATGACGATAGGTCGAAAGTACCGCCACTTTGACGTTGTCATTGCTAAGACGACGCGCGGTGATACGTGACCAGAGAATCGGGTGCATCTCCGCCATGTTCGAGCCCCACAGCACAAAGGCGTCGGCCTGCTCGATATCGTCGTAGCAGCCCATCGGTTCATCCATACCGAAGGTGCGCATAAAGCCGACCACCGCCGAAGCCATGCAGTGACGCGCGTTCGGGTCGAGGTTGTTGGTGCGGAAACCGGCTTTCATCAGCTTGGAGGCCGCGTAACCTTCCCATACCGTCCACTGGCCGGAACCGAACATGCCGACCGAATCCGGGCCGTTGGCTTTCAGCGCCGCTTTGAACTTCTCTTCCATGATGTCGAAGGCTTGATCCCAGCTGACCGGCGTGAACTCACCCTCTTTGGCATATTTGCCGTCGGTCATGCGCAGCAGCGGCTGGGTCAGGCGATCTCTTCCGTACATGATCTTCGGCAGGAAATAGCCTTTGATACAGTTCAGACCACGGTTCACTTCGGCCTGCGGATCGCCCTGCGAAGCCACTACGCGGCCATCCTGGGTGCCGACCAGCACGCCACAGCCGGTGCCACAGAATCGGCACGGCGCTTTTTCCCAGCGAATCGGCGCAGCCAGCGAGGTCGCGGCTTTGGTCACGGTAGGAATGGTGAGTCCTGCAGCCGTGGCAGCAGCAGCCGCCGCATTGACCTTCATAAAATCACGACGACTTATACTCATGATGCTTCCTTACAAGGTTCTTCAATTTCGTCTTGCTGGTGATACACCAGCGATACCGCCAGCACGCCAGCGATGTTGCGGCTCTCTTCAATATTGCGCAGCAGCGCGGCGCTATCTGCCGCACCCAGCGTCACCGCCAGCGTGCCGCGCGTGGCGTCTTCGGCAGCGATATCGCAATCGTCAAAGGCCAACAGCGCACTTTTCACGGCGGGAATCGACGCCGGGCGCGCCTGAATCACCAGGCCGCAGACGTGCCAACTGTGTTCATGGTTCATGATGTAATCCTGTGGCTGAGACCGGGCAAGGCGCGATGCAGGCGCCGCAACCGGTGCAATGCTGCGGAAGGGTTTCAGGCTGTGCGATGCCGTTCGGCATCAAATGGAAACGGATGGCTTGCTGTTCGCAACTCTCCTGGCAGCTGCGGCAATTCACGCCAAGAAAGGTGATGCAGCGGTTGTCGATGCGAATGCGTTGCGGAAACGGCTCGGTTTCACGCGCGTGGAACAACGGCTGCGGGCAAGCCTCTGCGCAGGCGGCGCAGAACGTGCATTCACCCTGCAGAAAATCGAGGTGCGGTACTTCACCGGCAGCCAGGCGGATGATGTGGGTTTCGCAGGCAGCCACGCATTTGCCGCAGCCATCACAACCGTTCTCTCCCCGCCACCACGGCAAAGCGATGCCGTCAGCAGACGCTACGCGCTGCCCGGTAAAGAGTTCACGTCGCGACAGCGCCATCGGTTCACCTTAAACGGGGGAAAGAGAGATGGTGCGTAAAATAACCTGACGCTAATGAGGGCTATATCACCCCAAAGGGGTAAATCCCGACGTGGGATCAAGTGAAGGGGAATTGAAATAAAAACGGGGGCCAAAAGGCCCCCGCAGATGAGAATCGCTGTGATTAGCGCGGTGAATCTTCCGCCAGCGTATCGTGATTCTCAGCATGATGTTCATGCTCTTTCTGCGCTTCAGCATGCACGCGTTTGCGCACGCCAAACCAGCCCAGCACCAGAATCACGGCAATTAACGGAATTGAGGCAATGGTGTAGGTGCCGTTTGGATAGTCAAACGCCATCAACACCAGCACGCTCGCCAGGAACAGCAGGGTCAACCATGAAGTAAACGGCGCCCACGGCAGTTTGAAGCTGACATCGTCTGCCTTGCCTTCTTTAATCGCTTTGCGCAGACGCATCTGGCACACCACGATAAAGCCCCACGACGAAATGATGCCGAGCGAAGCAACGTTCAGAACGATTTCAAATACCTGTGAAGGCACGTAGTAGTTGAGTACCACACCAAATATGTATACACCGATGGTCACTAAAATACCGGCATACGGCACCTGCTGTTTGCTCATCTTCGACATGAACTGCGGTGCTGAACCGCCCATCGACATCGAACGCAGGATACGACCGGTAGAATACAGACCCGAGTTGAGGCTCGACAGCGCAGCGCTCAGCACCACAATGTTCATCACGCTACCGATGTAAGGCACGCCAAGTTTAGAGAAGAAGGTCACGAACGGGCTTTGTCCGGCCTGATAGGCATTCCACGGCAGCAGCAGCACCAGTAACACCACCGAACCGACGTAGAACAGGCCGATACGCCAGATCACGCTGTTGATGGCTTTCGGCAGCATGGTTTTGGGATCTTTACACTCGCCTGCTGCAGTTCCCACCAGCTCAATCGAGGCGAAGGCAAATACCACGCCCTGCACCAACACCAGCGCTGGCAGCAAACCGTGCGGGAAGAAGCCGCCGTTATCGGTGATCAAGTGGAATCCTGTGGTGTTACCGTCGAGCGGCTTACCACTTCCCAGGAATATCGTTCCCACAATCAGGAACGCCACAATCGCCAGCACTTTGACCAGTGCGAACCAGAACTCCATCTCGGCGAACCACTTCACGCCGATCATGTTCATGGTGCCGACAATTGCCAGCGCGCCGAGCGCAAACACCCACTGCGGCACATCGCCAAACGCGCCCCAATAGTGCATATAAAGTGCGACGGCGGTGATATCGACGATACCGGTCATCGCCCAGTTGACGAAGTACATCCAGCCCGCAACGTAAGACGCTTTTTCCCCAAGGAATTCACGTGCATAAGAAACAAAGCTGCCGCTGGAAGGACGGTGTAATACCAGTTCGCCCAACGCACGGAGGATAAAGAAGGAGAAGATACCGCACACCAGATAAACCAGCGCCAGTGCAGGACCGGCCATTTGCAGGCGCGCGCCAGCACCGAGGAACAGACCGGTACCGATTGCACCGCCGATGGCGATCATTTGTACCTGACGGTTACCCATTGCTTTTTGGTAACCGCTGTCGTGCGAGTTGAGCCAGCGTCTTTTCGCAGCGCGTTGTTCGGCTGCGGTTTTTTTAGTTGATTTCATAGCCATCCTGTTTGTCCTGACCATCAATCACCGCCAAACCAAACGATTGCGTAGGGCGGTGCGAAATGGGGTAAAAACCCGGCGTCACGCGGCGGAACGATGTCGCGTGGCGGGGTGGGAATTTACGGCGATGAATCCTACCCGTTCTGCAAGAACGAAGCAAAAAATACCGCCAGGCTGCACAAGATGAATTGTAATAATCCGTCGCGGTGCACAAAAAAACCGGTCAGAGGGCTGACCGGTAAAGGGATGGCTACAGGGATAACGACTACTACAGGGTTACTACTGGAGGGAATTAACGGTAAATCTCTGCGGTGCCGCTCCACAGGCTGGAATCCCCTGGGGTTTGTACACCAATCACGCGATAGCCGCTGGCACCTTGCTCCTGCGCTTTCTGCGACAGATGGCGCGTTGCATCATCCAGCGTACCGCGTACGCCGCTGATGGAAACGGTGCCCGCGCTTTGCAGGTTTTGCGCTTCTGTAGCGCTTACGGGCTGGGCTGCCAGCGTCGAGAAACTTGCGGTGGCAAGCAGTGCAGCAGTCAGAACGGCATAACGTCTCTTCATGTGATGCTCCTGTTGTCTTCCGTTAAGGGTTACAGGACTCATTATCACGCAGGGAATGAAAACCAGGTTGAGCAAGCCGTAAAGCCGTTTAATAATTCGCCAGCGAAACGCGAGTTACTTAGGGAAAGGTAAAGAGAAAGGGTTTTATCTGCTAAAAGTAACCTGATGTGACGAGATCGAACTCGCCGTTATCGCACGGCTGCCCTATAATCCCACGCTCTTATAAGGGTTATTATTGTGATTGTGAAACGTCCCGTTACTCGAACCATTGCCCGCGCACTCAGCGTGATTGTGCTGCTGTCGCTGTTGACCACCGGGCTGGCGCTGATGACGCTCTCCAGCAGCCTGCGCGATGCCGAAGCGGTGAATGTCGCCGGATCGCTGCGTATGCAGATTTACCGCCTGGCGTGGGACAGCACGCGCGATCCGCAGCAGCTGGAACATCACATTCAACTCTACCGGCAAACGCTGGAATCCCCGGCACTGCAACATCTGGAGCGCGCGTGGGTGCCGCTTGAAGTGAGCAGCCGCTATCGCTATCTGCATGACAGCTGGCCGATGTTGCAGGAGACCTTGCAGCCCGAGCGCGCGCAAATCTATCAGCAGCGTGTCGCGGGCTACGTTAGTGAGATCGACCGCTTCGTGCTGGCATTGCAGCATTATGCTGAACTGAAAATGCATCTGGTGGCCGCCAGCAGCCTGTTTGGTTTTCTGGCGATTGTGGCGCTGGCGCTGTGGACGATTCGCTTTATCCGCCGCAACGTCGTGCGGCCGCTCAACGCGCTGGTGACCGCCAGCCAATATGTTGAGCAGGCGAATTTCGCTTTTCCGCCGCTGCCGGTGCAACAACCCAATGAACTGGGTGTGCTGGCGCAGGCCTTCACCACCATGGCGGAACGGCTGCATTCGCACTATCGCCTGCTGGAGTGCGCGGTGCGGGATAAAACCGAAGATCTCACGCAGGCCAATCGCACGCTTTCCCTGCTGTATGAAAGCTCACAAATTCTCACCAGCAGCCCACCCAATCCCGAACTGTTTCAGGGATTGCTGCGTCTGGTGCAGCGGCGTGAAGCATTAACGGTGCTGCAAATTGTCAGCGAGGGGATTGAGTTTCAGGCCGGTGTGGCGGCGGATGATTTAAGCTGGCAGCGTTTGCCATTAATGCAGGAAGAGCAGCGGCTCGGCGAACTGTGCTGGCAAACCCGCCGCGCACCGCCCGCCGACGAACTGATGCAGAGCCTGGCGAACATGCTGGCGCGCGCGCTGTGGATTTGGCAGACGCAAAAACAGTATCAGCAGATGCTATTAATAGAAGAGCGCGCCACCATTGCGCGCGAATTGCACGATTCACTGGCGCAGTCGCTCTCTTTCCTGCGCATCCAGCTGGCTTTGCTGCGGCGTAATGTCGATGAGTCGCAACCGCAGGCGCTGGCGATTATCGCTGATTTTGATCGCGCGCTTGCCGAAGCCTATCAGCAGCTGCGCGAGCTGCTGACCACTTTCCGCCTGACCATCGAACAGGCCGATTTGGTGCAGGCGATGCAGGCGATGATTGCGCCACTGCAGGAGCAATCGCAGGCGGCCATCGACTTCGATTATCAGCCCGGCTTGCAGATGCTGGATGCCCAGCAGCAAGTGCATGTGCTGCAGATTGCGCGTGAAGCGCTGCTCAACGCGATTCGTCATGCGCAGGCGAAAAATATTCAGATTCATTATCAGCGTGTCGCTGATGAGGACCACCTGCTGACCATTGAAGACGATGGCTGCGGTATCAGCAGCCTTGAAGAACCGCCGGGACATTATGGTTTAACCATCATGGCGGAACGCGCCGCACGATTATCCGGCACGCTGATGATTACCCCGCAGGCGCAAGGCACGCGCGTGACGCTGCGTTTTCCGCCGCGCCCGGCGCATCGGCTGAGTTAACAATGAGCATGAGGTCGCCATGAATGGCGCCCCTACGAGATTAAAAACTGGAGAGATTATGGCTAACCCTTCCCTGACAATTATGATCGTTGATGATCATCCGCTGATGCGCCGTGGCATTCGCCAGCTGCTGGCGCTGGAGCCTCGGCTGGAAGTGGTGGCCGAAGCCAATAACGGCACCGAAGCGCTGGCCGAAGCGCGGCGTTTATCGCCGGATGTCATCCTGCTCGATCTCAACATGAAAGGCATGTCGGGGCTGGATACGTTGAAAGCGCTGCGCAACGAAGGCATCGCCGCGCGCATTTTGGTGCTGACGGTTTCTGATGCGCGCAATGATATCTACGCGATGGTGGATGCCGGCGCCGACGGCTATTTGCTAAAAGACAGTGAACCTGAACTGCTGCTGGCGCAAGTGATGCGCGGCGCAAAGGGTGAAAACGTGTTTAGCGATGCGGTGGCCGATTATCTTGCAACTCGTCAGCCAACGTCGAATCCGTTCAAACAGCTGACGGAACGCGAGCTGGATGTGCTGCAGGAAGTGGCGCGCGGATTATCGAATAAGGAGATCGCCGCCACCTTGCATATCTCCGAAGAGACGGTAAAAGTGCACATTCGCAACCTGCTGCGCAAGCTGGATGTCCGTTCGCGCGTTGCTGCGACGGTGCTGTGGCTGGAGAGTCGACGACATGTGTAATCGCGCACATAAAATCATCACGACATTCACACTTTCTCCATAATTTACTCACGATTCTCTAATTTGCTCAGCGTAAAGTACTTTCAGCAGGCGTTTTCGTTAGAGGACCTTGCACTCCGCCAGCGTGACGCCATCCGCGCATCGCGCTCATCATAATAAAAGTAAAAAATACGCAGTTGAGGAGTGTCGGTTACATGTCGAATTTTTTTATCGACCGCCCCATTTTTGCCTGGGTTCTGTCTATTTTGCTCTGCCTGTGCGGCACGCTGGCAATCATCTCGCTGCCGATTGAGCAATATCCCGACCTCGCACCGCCCAACGTGCGTATCACCGCCAACTATCCCGGCGCATCCGCAGAAACGCTGGAAAACACCGTCACGCAAGTTATCGAACAGAACATGACCGGCATCGATAATTTGATGTACATGTCCTCCAACAGCAGCAACACCGGCCAGGCCCAAATCACCCTTACCTTCACCGCCGGCACCAATCCCGATGAAGCGCGTCAGCAGGTACAAAACCAGCTGCAAAGTGCGCTACGCAAACTGCCCGCAGCGGTACAGTCACAAGGCGTGACGGTGAATAAAACCGGTGATAGCAACATCCTGATGATTGCCTTCGTCTCTACCGACGGAAGTATGGACAAACAGGATATTTCAGATTATGTCGCCAGTAACATTCAGGATCCGCTCAGCCGTATCGATGGCGTCGGCCAGGTTGATGCTTACGGCTCGCAATATGCGATGCGCATCTGGCTCGATCCCAACAAATTGATTGCCTACGCGCTGACCACCGAAGACGTTGTGAGCGCGATTGAATCGCAGAACGCGCAGGTGGCGGTGGGTCAGGTCGGCGGATTGCCGTCGGTGGACAAGCAAGCGCTCAACGCCACGGTAAATGCGCAGTCGATGCTGCAAACGCCTGAGCAGTTCAAAGCGGTGACGCTGAAAACCAACAGCGACGGCTCGGTAGTGACGCTCGGCGATGTGGCGGATGTGGCGATGGGCGCGGAAAAATATGACTTCCTCAGCCGCTACAATGGTCAGGCGGCATCGGGACTCGGCATTAAGCTGGCTTCCGGTGCCAATGAGATGAACACCGACAAACTGGTGCGTGCGCGCATTGCTGAGCTTTCGCACTACTTCCCACACGGGCTGGAAGCCAAAGTCGCCTACGAAACCACGCCGTTCGTTAAGGCCTCAATTAAAGACGTGGTAAAAACCCTGCTGGAAGCGATCCTGCTGGTGTTCCTCGTGATGTATCTGTTCCTGCAAAACTTCCGCGCCACGCTGATTCCAACCATCGCAGTGCCGGTGGTACTGCTCGGCACTTTTGCGGTGCTCTACGCCTTTGGTTACAGCATCAACACCTTGACGATGTTTGCGATGGTGCTCGCCATCGGTTTGCTGGTGGATGACGCCATTGTGGTGGTGGAAAACGTCGAGCGCATCATGAGCGAGGAAGGTCTTTCGCCGCGCGCCGCCACGCGTAAATCGATGGGGCAGATTCAGGGCGCGCTGGTCGGTATTGCGCTGGTGCTGTCGGCGGTGTTTGTGCCGATGGCGTTCTTTGGCGGCACCGTCGGCGCCATCTATCGCCAGTTCTCGATCACTATCGTTTCGGCGATGGTGCTGTCGGTATTGGTGGCGATGATTCTGACGCCTGCGCTCTGTTCCACGCTGCTGAAACCGCTGGAGCAAGGTCATCATCACGGTCGTCGTGGCTTCTTCGGCTGGTTTAACCGCACCTTCAACGCCAGCGCGGAACGTTATGAGCGCGGCGTCGCCAAAATTCTGCGCAAAGGCGGTCGCTGGCTGCTGCTCTATCTCGCGATTATCGGCCTGATGGCGTTCCTGTTTATCCGTCTGCCCACCTCGTTCCTGCCGCTGGAAGATCGAGGCGTGTTCCTGACGCAGGTGCAATTACCTGCCGGTGCAACGCTGGAGCAAACCTCGAACGTGGTGGCGAAGGTCGAGAATTACTACATGACCCAGGAGAAGGACAATGTGGTCTCGGTGTTCTCCACCATCGGTGCGGGTCCCGGCGGTAACGGCCAGAACGTGGCGCGCCTGTTCGTTCGTTTGAAAGATTGGGAAGAGCGTCCGGGCAGCGATCGCACCTCTTTCGCCATCATTGAGCGCGCAACCAAAGCCTTCCACAAGATCAACGAAGCGCGCGTTATCGCCAGCAGTCCACCCGCGATTACCGGCATGGGCAGTTCGTCTGGCTTCGATATGGAGCTGCAGGATCACGGTGGCATCGGCCACACGCAGTTGATGGCGATGCGCGATAAGTTACTGGAGCTGGCCGACAGCAATCCGGCGCTGTCGCGCGTACGTCATAACGGCCTCGACGACAGCCCGCAGTTGCAGATTGATATCGACCAGCGCAAAGCGCAGGCGCTGGGCGTTTCGCTGGATACCATTAATGACACCTTAACCACCGCATGGGGTTCAACCTACGTCAATGACTTCCTCGATCGTGGCCGCGTGAAGAAAGTCTACGTGCAGGCAGCGGCAGAGTTCCGCATGCTGCCGGAAGATGTGAATAAGTGGTACGTGCGTAACAGCAGCGGCGGCATGGTGCCCTTCTCCGCCTTCGCCACCAGCCACTGGCAGACTGGTTCGCCGCGTCTGGAGCGTTACAACGGTTACTCCGCACTGGAGATTGTCGGTGAAGCGGCGAACGGCGTCAGTAGCGGTACAGCGATGGACGTGATGGAAAAACTGGTTGGGCAGCTGCCGCTCGGCGTCGGCTTCCAGTGGACCGGCGCATCCTATCAGGAACGCTTATCCGGTTCGCAGGCGCCCGCGCTGTATGCGATTTCGCTGCTGGTGGTGTTCCTGTGTCTGGCGGCGCTGTATGAGAGCTGGTCAATTCCGTTCTCGGTCATGCTGGTTGTTCCGCTCGGCGTCGTGGGTGCGCTGGTGGCAACCTGGATGCGCGGGCTGGAGAACGATGTCTATTTCCAGGTGGGCTTGCTTACGGTGATCGGCTTGTCGGCGAAGAATGCCATTTTGATTGTCGAGTTCGCCAATGAGATCAACAGCAAAGGGCGCGAACTGATGGAGTCGACGCTGGAAGCGTCACGTCAGCGCCTGCGCCCGATCCTGATGACTTCTCTGGCGTTTATCTTCGGCGTGCTGCCGATGGCGATCAGCAGCGGTGCGGGTTCCGGCAGCCAGCACGCGGTAGGTACCGGCGTAATGGGCGGGATGATTTCCGCTACCGTGCTGGCGATTTTCTTTGTGCCGTTGTTCTTTGTGGTGGTGCGCCGCCGCTTCCCGCTGAAAGAGAAGCCGCACGATTAAACACGCCATTCCGCTGCGTGTATTTCTTCGGTCGCCATGAATGGCGCCCCTACAAAAAAAGCCGCCATGAACGTCATGGCGGCTTTATTGTTGTGTGTGGTAAGAATTACAGCAAGTTGGGAAATGCCCTGCTTTTGTCTTCACGCGTTACTTGTTGCGTAACATCGCTTCGATGAATTCTTTCCAGTTTCCCATTTCGGTGTCGACCATAAAAATCCTCTCTTATTGTAGCGGCAATTCTACGCCGTTTTTTTCTACAGGTGAATACGTTTCCACCTGTTATCACTATCGGCAAAAGCGTCGAAAATCTTCAATCTGCAGAAATTGCGTACTGACGCACATTTCAGCAACTCTATAATGCGTCAGGAAAAATGCCTGACTTAAATCGCATAGCAGAAAATGGCGATTAGGATAATCCTTAGTGGCTTAATGATGTCGCAGGCAATTATTGAGTGCGTAAGTGAAAGCGCTTCCTGGCCCTAAGTAATAAGTTTTATAACGGCAAAAGGGTCATGAAAAATACCTGAATCAGGCAGGCTTTCGCCGTCAGCGCTCACAGCCCTTAGAGCGCTGTGGTAAACTCGCGCTTTATTTTTTACTAAACGGGAATAAGCGATGACAGCGCAGTGGGTGATGTACGGAATTAAAAATTGCGACACGATTAAAAAAGCACGCAACTATTTAGCGTCTTCCGGTATCGACTACTGTTTTCATGACTATCGCGTGGATGGCATTGATGACGCGTTGCTGCAATCGTTTATCGATCAGCTCGGTTATGAGGCGCTGCTCAACACGCGCGGTACCACGTGGCGCAAGCTGCCGGAAGCCGAACGCGATGCGGTAAACGATGCCGCCAGCGCCAAAGCGGTGATGCTGGCGCAACCTGCCATCATCAAGCGTCCGGTGTTAGCCGCTCCGAATGGCGATCTGCTGGTCGGCTTCAACGATTCCCTTTATTCCGCCTTTATCCAGGAGAAGTCATAACATGTTCTGTCCGGTTATTGAGCTGGCTCAGCAGCTTATCCGTCGCCCGTCTCTCAGCCCGGATGATGCCGGTTGTCAGGCGCTGCTGATTGCGCGTCTGGAAGCCATCGGCTTCAGCGTTGAGCCGATGCACATTGGCGATACGCTGAACTTTTGGGCGACGCGCGGCCAGGGCGAAACGCTGGCGTTTGCCGGTCATACCGATGTGGTGCCGCCGGGCGATGCCAACCGCTGGATCAGCCCGCCGTTTGAACCGAGCATCCGCGATGGCATGCTGTTTGGTCGTGGCGCGGCAGATATGAAAGGCTCGCTGGCAGCGATGGTGGTGGCAGCGGAACGCTTAGTTGCCACTAATCCGCAGCATAAAGGTCGTCTGGCGTTTCTGATTACCTCCGATGAAGAAGCCAGCGCGGTTAACGGTACGGTGAAAGTGGTTGAACGCCTGATGGCGCGCAACGAACGCATGGATTATTGCCTGGTCGGCGAACCGTCGAGCACCGAGATCGTGGGTGACGTGGTGAAGAATGGCCGACGCGGCTCGATGACTGCGAATCTCACCATTCACGGCGTGCAGGGCCACGTGGCCTATCCGCATCTGGCGGATAATCCGGTGCATCGCGCCATGCCGGCGCTGAATGAGCTGGTGGAAACCGTGTGGGATGAAGGCAATGAATTTTTCCCGCCGACCAGCATGCAGATCGCCAACGTGCAGGCCGGCACCGGCAGCAATAACGTAATTCCTGGCGAATTCTTTGTGCAGTTCAACTTCCGTTTCAGCACCCAATTGACCGATCAGATGATCAAAGATCGCGTGGCGGAGCTGCTCAATCGCCATCAGCTGCGCTACACGTTGGAGTGGAATGTTTCCGGTCAGCCGTTCCTGACGTCACGCGGCAAGCTGGTTAATGCCGTGGTAAACGCCGTGGCGCACTATAATGAGATTAAGCCGCAGTTACTGACGACCGGCGGCACCTCCGATGGGCGCTTTATCGCGCGCATGGGTGCGCAGGTGGTGGAACTGGGCCCGGTGAACGCCACCATTCATAAGATCAATGAGTGCGTGAAAGCGTCAGATTTGCAGATGCTGAGCCGTATGTATCAGCGCATCATGGAACAGCTGATCGCCTAAGCGCGCAGAAGGAGAAAGGGGATGGAATTCTTTAAAGAGTACTGGTGGATCCTGGTGATCCTGCTGATGGTTGGTATTTTGATGAACGTTTACAAAGACCTAAAACGTATCGATCATAAAAAATTCATGGATAACAAACCGACGTTACCGCCGCATCGTGATTTCAACGATAAATGGGATGACGAAGACGACTGGCCGAAAAAGAAATAACCTCCATATCGCTAACGGCGCGAAAATCGCGCCGTTACGCTTTCTGCTACATCATCATCACCACATCATCATCGCCCGGCCTGGCACCACTTAGCGCCTCATCGAAGTAACGACGCGGTACGGTATAACGCAAATGATTTAGCGCCAGCTCCATGCTGCGATCGTTAATCGCGTGCGGTAAATCTTCCACCACATCCAGCGTGACATCGCCGCCCAAGGACATCAGACGTTGCTTCGCCTCTTCGGCCCGTTGCAGCGGGACCTGTTCGTCGTAATCACCGTGAATCAGATGAATGGTGTTGCGCGTGCTGGCCCGCAGCGGCAGCGTGGCATAGCGACCGCTGAAGACAATCGCGCGTCCGGCTAAATCCGGCTGCGCTTTTATGCCTTCCAGCACCATGATGCCGCCCTGTGAAAAACCCACCAGCGCCGTTGCTTCGGCACGCACGCCGCTCTCCTGCTGCCAGTGACGCACCGATCCCACGAATTCAGGCATGATCGCATCCACGCCCTGCTGTTCCGAACGATCGTGTGGCGGAATATCGGCAAACCACTGACGTCCTTGCGGCATGCTGCCCGCGTAAGGTGCGCCGACCGACACCACCAGCGCCTGCGGGAACGCCTTCGCGAACCAGCTGCCAATCTGCGCCATTGAATCCGGGTTGTCGTTGATGCCGTGATACAGCAGGAACAGCTGTGCTGCACTGCTGGGTTGCTGAACAATTACATATCGTAGTGCCATAAGATCCTCCTCACATCACTATACGCCGCTACACGCGCAGAGATATCGGGAAAATTTGAACGAGATAATGGATTTATTGCAATGAACGCAGCCGCTGCGCGGCATCGGGATTGAGGTGAATCAGTGCTGCGGCCGCTTCCGATCGCAGCTGGTTAATCAAGGCTTTACGCCCGCTGAGACCGGCACGTTGCGCGGCTTGGGTTAGCGTCTGTTTTTGCAGCAGGATGGCATTCAACAGCGGTGAAGGAGACTGGCGCACCAGTCGCTGTAGCGCCGCGTAACTGGCTTCGAACGGACGCTGCGCCCAGGCAAAACCGGCCAGCAACGTGCAGTCATCGTCGTTGAGCTGCTGGCTGGCATCGCTTGCCAGCGTTAGAGGCAGTTCGATGATATCTCGCAGCCACGGCCAATCCCGCGCCAGGCGCTGCGCTGCCTGCTGTTGTAGAACTTCACCTGCCGCAGATGTTGCCAGCATCGCCATCGCGGCATAGCAGCCGCTGCTGGCTTCGCGCTGCGAGCCAATACGCACCAGCGTAAAACCGCAGGCGCGCCAGAAGTGCCACAAGGATTCGGTGTAGCCGAAACTCACGGAGAGATAATCACAGCCCTGCGCCTGCTGACGTGCGGTGGCCACCAATGTTTTGCCAATCCCACGCTGACGTTGTGACGCCTGCACCGCGATTCGGCTAATGCGCTGTGAGCGCAGCGTCGCCGCCTGCGCGAAACCGGCATGGGCCGCCAGCGATTGCGCCACCAGATTGCCGCGCGGCCGGCGATAACCGGCCCACACCGCATCGGCCAATGGCTGATCTAATCCGCCCTCTTCCACCAGCCACAGCGCGCCAGTTACCTGATCGGCTTCACCTGCCAACCAAAAGCGCATGCCGGGCGCATCCAGCATGCGCCGCAAATCCAGTGGCGAAGTGCGATAGTGCGCGCTGGCAAGCAGGCGATATCCCGCCTCAAGCGCCTGGAGATTGTGTTCTGGTGTGGCGGGATAAATCGCGATCTCACCGCTTACATTGCTCTCCTGCGCATCTTCAAACAGCAATGCCTGGCTGAGCCACTGTTCCAGCGGATCGTTTGGCGACCAGCGCAACGGCTCGTCGAGCTGGAAATAGCGCACATCCGGCAAGGTGGCGCAGAAGCGCAGCATAAAGCCGCGTCCGGTGCCTTCGTAACCTTGCACGGTGGTAATAAGCAGCACGCGCGGGAAACGTTGCACCAGTTGCTGCAGGATCGGCGCGGGAATGGCGGCAGCTTCATCGACAATCAGCCACTGCGCCTGAGGCGGATTTTCCTGCGCGAGGATGGCATCAGGCGCCATGAAACTGAAATACTCACCGGCAAACTCTGCCAGCACCGCCGTGGAGACTTTGGCTGGCGCCGTGACTAAACAGTGTTGATTGCGCTGCGCCAGCATGCCGGCCAACGCGGATTTTCCTCGACCACGCGCGGCGGTGATCACCGCAACGCCATGCGGCATCGCTTCAAGCTGTTCGAGGATTTGCGCCTGCTGCTGCGGCGCCTGACAGCGCCAGTCGGGCAGATGCGTTTCCACGGGATAACGCACCGCTTGATGCTGACGTTGCAACATCACCTGAGCATCTTTGAGTATGAGGAATTGCAGATGGCGGATAAAGTGCGGCGCAGCGATCGGCTCGGCGACATCCCCCCAGCGCAGGCTGTCGGCATCGGTTTGATTGGACCAGCTTTCCCAGGCAGGTGTTAACAGCAGTAACCAGCTGCCCGCGCGTAAGGTTCCGGCCAACGCGGCAAAAGCTTCGGCGTGAAAACCGCTGCGCGCATCGAATATTGCGTGCTGGAATTCACGGCCCAGTAAGGTACGTAAAGCTCCGGGCGCGACGGCCTGCGGGAAATCAGCGCTGTCGCTCACCGTCAGCCAGTCGCCGGGCAGCGCGGTGTGCCAATTTATGCCCTGCTGCTGCGCCCACTCAGCATCACCCGCTATAACGCAAAGGCGGCGAATGCCTGCACGCTGCATCGCCGCCGTTTGTTCAATCAAGGGGATCACTTGCTAGCGAAGGTGTTGCACTGGCCAGGATCGCCGCTATCGAAACCGCGTTTCAGCCAGGTATAACGCTGCTGAGAGGTGCCGTGCGTGAAGCTGTCCGGTACCACGCGGCCCTGACCTTTCTGCTGCAGACGATCGTCACCAATCGCTTCAGCGGCATTAAGCGCTTCCTGCAGATCGCCCACTTCCAGAATGTTTTGCTGCTGCATGTAATGGCCCCAAACGCCGGCAAAGCAGTCCGCCTGCAGCTCCATTTTCACCGACAGTTGGTTCGCCTGCGCCTGGCTCGCGCCCTGCTGCATCTGACGCACTTTAGGCTCAATGCCCAGCAGCTTTTGTACGTGATGGCCGACTTCATGCGCAATCACATAGCCTTGCGCAAAGTCGCCACCGGCACCGAGTTTGTTTTTCATATCATCGTAGAATGACAAATCGATATAAACAGTTTGGTCGGCAGGACAATAAAACGGCCCCATCGCCGATTGGCCGGTACCGCAGTTGGTGCGCGTCGCCCCGCGATACATCACCAGCTTCGGCGGCACGTACTGTTTGTTCATCTGCTGGAACAGCTTGCTCCAGGTATCTTCGGTGGTGGCCAGAATTACCGAGGTGAATTTTGCATCTTCGTTGCTCTGCGCGCTGTTCACCTGCCGCTGCTGCGAAGTGGGCGCGACATTACCGCCGCCACCTTCCAATAGCGCGGTGAGGTCGTAGCCGTAATAGCCGGCAACGGCGACTACCACCAGCAAGATAAGGCCGCCTTTGCCGCGTGGAATGCGGATTTGTCGTCCACCGCCGCCGCTAAGGCCAGGTGAATCATTGCGTCGATCTTCTACGTTGTCGCTCTCACGACGCCCTTGCCAGCGCATGGTCTAACTCCTTTAAACATGTTTGGCATGATTTTAGTTGGCGGCAGCAGGAAGCACCAGTGTTGTCGTTGCAGAACACCGTAGGGTCGGCATTCATGCCGACCTGAACACGCTATATTGCGGGCATAAAAAAGGTCGTCATAAATGACGACCCTACGGGAGTGGTGGACGAACTTAGTCCAGCTTGACACCTAAACGGTGTGCAACTTCTTCGTACGCTTCAACCAGGCCGCCGAGGCTCTGACGGAAACGGTCTTTGTCCATTTTGTCCATGGTGTTTTTGTCCCACAGACGTGCGCCATCTGGCGAGAACTCATCGCCCAGCACCACTTCGCCGTTGAACAAACCAAACTCCAGCTTGAAGTCGACCAGGATCAAACCTGCGTCATCAAACAGTTTGCTCAGCACTTCGTTAGCTTTGAAGGTCAGCTCTTGCATGCGTGCCAGATTCGCTTTGCTCACCCAGCCGAAAGTTTCGCAGTAGGATTCGTTGACCATCGGGTCGTGTTTGGCGTCATCTTTCAGGAAGAGATCAAACAGCGGTGGATTGAGCACAATGCCCTCTTCCACGCCCAGACGTTTTACCAGCGATCCTGCCGCACGGTTGCGTACCACGCACTCCACGGGCACCATCTCCAGCTTTTTCACCAGCGCTTCGTTATCCGACAGCAGCGCTTCCATCTGGGTCGGAATGCCCGCTTCCTGCAATTTGGTCATGATGAAATGGTTAAACTTGTTGTTTACCATGCCTTTGCGATCAAACTGCTCGATTCGTGCACCGTCTCCTGCTGACGTATCGTTGCGGAATTCAAGTACCAGCAGATCCGGATTATCGGTGCTGTATACGGTTTTCGCTTTACCGCGATACAACTCAGCTCGCTTTTGCATCTTGTTAACTCCAAACATGAAAGAACCCGTGTTCAGCGGTGTTTCACCGCGCGCCGATTGCGTGACGCAATCGTTTACTTCGCCGGGCGCTATTATGCCAAATCCAAAACAAAAAGGCCGGAGAATCTCCGGCCCTTTGGCAATTTATTTCAGCGCGCCTTGAATCACCTGCACCAGCGCGTCGTTCTGCGCCTGGGTTAGCACGTGACCTTTCGGATCGATGAACTGCAGACTGCTGCGGTTATCCAGATCGCCAACCTGCAATTTGTAATCGCCGTTTGGTAGCTCTGGATCTTTGGCGCCAATCTGATCCCACACGCCGCTGCCCGGCTGTTTGTAGGTCACTTTCAGGCTGCCCTGCGAACGGTTGTCATCGGTGATTTCCATGCCAACGCGTTTCAGCGCCGCTGGCAAACGCTGCCAGGTGACGTTAAACGGTGCACGCAGAATCAACAGCGGTAAACCGGTGTCATCCGCGCCGCTCTGCACATCAATCTGTCCGGTAGCACGGTTGGCCGCCGCATCCTGGCTGGCAGAATCCACTTTATCCAAACCGGTGCTGATGTCGTTCAACATCTGGCCGGTATAGCGTTGAATCTGTGCCGGAGACGTCACCGCCTGACCAGACTGCTGCAGTTCCAGCAGACGAACGGTCAGCACTTGCTGATAGCTCTGATTCTGTACGCTGATCTGATAGCGACCGCGATACTGGTTATCTTCATCAGCACGGTTCCACTGCACCCAATCGGTAGTCAGCTGTTGGCCAGCATCATCACGTTGCGCGATCGGGAACTTGTACGACTGAACCACACCAACCACTTGCGACCAGATCGAACCACGGCTGCTTTCGACTGCCAGCACGCCGGTATTACCGGTGAACTGTGCACGCGTGCCATTCAGCAGCGCCAGCGGCTGAGCGGGCGGACGAATATCCAGCTCTTTGCCAACCGCGCCTTTCGCCACGCTATGCGGAACATCGTAATCACCATTCTGCAACGGCAGAATCATGCCCGCGGGGGCTTTTAAATCGTGCAGCTCAGGCGCCTGCAGGTAAGATTCATCACCGCTGACCTGGCGCTTATAACGCTGATCGTTGGAACACGCTGTTAGCAGCATCAGGGTGGAAAGGCCCACTACCGTTGCCAGCGTCGAGCGCTTAACTGAATAACTCATTGATTCTCCCTAAATTATCGCAGACCCGCTTTTATCAGCGCTTGCGCCGTTTTCGCCTGACCGGCTTCGGTCAGTGGCGTCATTGGCAAACGCAGCGTGTCATCCGCGATTAATCCTAGCTGTTTTGCTGCCCATTTCACCGGGATTGGATTGGGTTCACAGAAAAGCGTCTGGTGCAGATGCATCAGACGCTGATTCAGGCGACGCGCTTCGGCAAATTTGCCCTGTTGCGCCAAGGCGCAGAGTTCAACCATTTCACGCGCTGCAATGTTAGCCGTGACCGAAATTACGCCTTTGCCGCCCAGTTGCATGGAGTCCAGCGCCGTCGCGTCATCGCCGCTGACGATGATGAACTCATCATTAACCAGCTCTTGGATCTGTGAGATACGCGATAAGTTCCCGGTGGCTTCTTTGATTCCGATAATATTTTTAATTTCGGCTAAGCGCGCAACGGTTTCCGGCAGCATGTCGCAACCGGTACGCGAAGGAACGTTATACAGCATCTGCGGCAGATCGGTACTTTCCGCAATGGCTTTAAAGTGCTGGAACAGGCCTTCCTGCGTCGGACGGTTGTAATAAGGCGTGACCGTCAAACAGCCCACGACACCGCTGCCGGTAAAGCGTTTGGTCAGAGAGATGCCTTCAGCAGTGGCATTTGCGCCGGTGCCAGCGATAACCGGAATACGGCCATCCGCCAGTTCCAGCGTTTGCATAACCACATCACCGTGCTCGTCATGGCTGAGCGTGGCAGATTCGCCGGTGGTGCCAACAGAAACAATCGCCGCGGTGCCGCTGGCAACATGATAATCAATCAGTTTTTTCAAACTCTCGCGGCAGACATTACCTTTTTCATTCATTGGCGTAATGAGCGCAACAATACTTCCGGTGAACATGGGCTATCCCCTCGACAAACAAGTGCCTCATGTTACGTTTTACATTGAAAGAAAAGCAAGCGAGCCACGCCATTCCCGCGCTTGTCAGCAGTTTTTTTTATGTTTACCTTATAGTTATTAGCGAACGTACAGGAAATGCCATTTTGTCGCAGTCACAGCCTCACCATCTGGTGATCACCGCACTGGGCGTTGACCGTCCGGGTATCGTCAATACCATCCCCCGCCACGTCAGCAGCTGCGGCTGTAATATCGAAGACAGCCGTTTGGCGATGCTGGGCGATGAGTTCACCTTTATCATGCTGCTCTCCGGTAGCTGGAATGCGATTACCCTGATTGAGTCGACGCTGCCGATGAAAGGGGCCGAGCTGGAACTGCTGATTGTGATGAAGCGCACCAATGCACGCGTCACGCCTCCGATGCCCGCCACCGTATGGGTGCAGGTTGAAGTGCCGGATTCACCGCACATCATTGAACGCTTTACTGATTTGTTCGATAAACATCAAATGAACATCGCCGAACTGGTCTCGCGGATTCAACCCGCTCAGGACGACGTTGCGCCCACGCTCTATATTCAAATGACGGCACACAGCCCGGCCAATCAGTTCAGTGCGCCCATCGAGCAGGCTTTCAATCAGCTGTGCGAAGAACTGCATGCACAAGGCTCAATTCGTCTTTATAGTGTGACCGACGATGCTGACAGCACCGTTTAATCAGGCTCCGGGTTATTTCGCCACACACTCTGCCGCTGCGGCAAACCGTGTTGTGAAATAACCCTGACGGTAAACACCACCTGGCACTTTTGCTCTTGATGGTGTATTACCCACAGCATGTAGAAAAAATGGAGAGTTGTGATGAATCCACTGAAAGCCGGTGATACCGCACCGAAATTTAGCTTGCCCGATCAGGACGGCGAACAAGTAAATTTGGCCGACTTCCAGGGACAGCGCGTTCTGGTCTATTTCTATCCAAAAGCCATGACGCCGGGTTGCACCGTGCAGGCTTGCGGACTGCGCGACAACATGGATGAGTTGAAAAAGATTAGCGTTGAGATTTTGGGTATCAGCACCGATAAGCCCGAGAAACTGTCGCGCTTTGCCGATAAAGAGCTGCTGAACTTCACGCTGTTATCGGATGAAGATCATCAGGTATGCGAGCAGTTTGGCGTTTGGGGTGAAAAAACCTTTATGGGCAAAACCTATGACGGCATTCACCGCATCAGCTTCCTGATTGATGCCAACGGCAAAGTTGAGAAAGTGTTCGACGATTTCAAAACCTCCAACCATCACGACATTGTGCTGGATTATCTGAAATCAGCCTGATGTAAACGGGTGCGCAGGTCGCACCCGTTTTCTTTTATTCGGTGCGCGGCTCCTCGAGCGCCGGGGTTTCTGGCCACGCACGCACCACCGCTTTCACCAGCGTCGCCAGCGGAATTGCAAAGAACACGCCCCAGAATCCCCACATCCCGCCGAAAATCACCACCGACAAAATGATCACCAACGGATGCAGATTGACCGCTTCCGAGAACAAAATCGGTACCAGCACGTTACCATCTAGCGCCTGAATCACCAGATAAATGGCGATCATGGTCCAGAAATCGCTGCCCAATCCCCACTGGAACAGCCCAACGCCAATCACCGGAATGGTCACCACCATTGCGCCGATATAAGGAATCAGCACCGAAATACCCACCAACACCGCCAGCAGCAACGAATAGTTGAGGCCCAGCAGCAGGAACGCCAGCCAGGTGACAAAGCCCACCGCCACCATCTCCAGCACTTTGCCGCGAATGTAATTGGTGATCTGCTGATTCATCTCTTGCCACACCACGCCCGCCAAACCGCGATTGCGCGGCAGCACGCGACGTACCGCATTCAGCATCTGCTCTTTATCTTTTAGCAGGAAGAACACCATCAGCGGCACCAGCACCAGATAGATCATCAGCGTCATCAAACCCACCAGCGATGCTAGCGAATACTTCACCAGCGATTCGCCGAGGCCGGTAAGACGGCTACGTAAGTTTTCGACGATGATATCGATGATGCCGGCATCGACCAGCGCCGGATAACGCTTCGGCAGCTCAGCAGCAAACACATAGAGCTTATTCAGCATGTTGGGCAGGTCGCGCGTCAGGTTGATGCCCTGTTGCCACGCCACCGGCGCGACAATCAGCACCATCACCAGCAAGATACCGGCAAACACCACCAGCACCGCGCTGGTCGCCCAGGTTCGGCTGCAGCCGACGCGCTGCAAGCGCACCGTTGGCCACTCCAGCAGATAAGCCAGCACTAACGCCACTAACAGCGGAGCCAGCAAACCGCTGAGGAAGAACAGAATGCAAAACGCCGCCAGCAGAATCACTAGCAGCCCGATAGCCTGCGGATCGCTGAAGCGGCGTTTGTACCATTGATAAAGCAGAACGAGCATTTTTACTTCCAGTTGAACGTAGGGTCGCCATTCATGGCGACCGATTGATAATTTGATTGAGGGGATTAATGCGTAATGCTACTGACCAACGCATCCTGACCGGAGATCATCACGCAGTTACGTCCGGCATTTTTCGCCTGATAGAGCGCGGCATCGGCCTGTTTAAGACTCTGCTCCTGCGTACCACTTTCCGGCTGCCAGTCGGCAATGCCCACCGACAGCGTGACATTGCCGACCTGATCGATCCAGTTTTCCGCAATGCTGACACGCACACGTTCAGCCAGAATGCGCGCATCCTCAACCGAGGTCGCAGGCAGCAGC
>NZ_DALYOQ010000018.1:33876-40362 GCF_031974595.1 Pantoea sp. CTOTU46764
CCCCGCCGTTACGGCACACCACATCGGTTTGACGTGCGCTGCTGCGTAAGGTTCGCGCCACATGTTTAATTACCTCATCACCGACGTCATGACCAAAGGTATCGTTGACGCGTTTGAAGTGATCGATATCCAGCGCCAGCACCGAGAATGGTTGACGCATGGTGGCGAAGTAGTCGAGCACCGCGCTCAGGCCACGGCGGTTGAGCAGATTGGTCATGGGATCGCTCTGCACTTCCGATTTCAGGCGACCAATTTTGTCCTGTACTAAACCAATGCCGGTAAGCAGCGCACGTTTGACCTGCGCCGCCTCGAAATACCAGGCGCGAATGCCGCCAATCTCGCTCGACACGCCTTGTGAATCCATCTGGCTGGCTTTGCGCGCCAGTTGCCACAGCGGCAGCGCAATCAGACGCGCCAGAATCACCGCTACCAGCAAGGTCAGCAGCGCAAAAGGCACCGAGTTTTTCAATACTTTCAGCAGTAAACCGGTGAGCGGCGCCAGCGTGACATCGGTGGGTTTCAGCGCCACCACCATCCAGCCGGTGGTCGGCACGATGGCGTAACCGGCCAGCTTAGGCACGTTCTCTTCCGTCAGTTGCACTTCACCGTTGGTTTTCTCTTCGCGCTGGCGATCGCTAACGATGCCCGGCACGCTTTTACCAATCAGCTGGCTGTTCTGGTGATAGAGCACCTGATTATTGCGATCCAGCACGTAAACGTGGGTGCCATCGCGATAGAACTGCTCACCGAGCAGCGCATTAAGGATGCTTTTCTTCTTCAGGTAAATTGTGCCGCCAACGTAGCCAAGGTAGCGTCCGTCTTTGCTCCAGATCGGCCAGGAGACAAACACAATCAGGTTATTGGCGGCGGAGATGCTGGGTTTGCTGACCATCGGCTGACGCTGCGCCAGCGCCTCACGCGAAGCCTGGCTGGTCAGCTGCATGCCTTTCAGCATCAGCGATTCGGGTGAAATGGCTTTCACGATGCCGTTGCTGTCCACAACGGCCACCGAGTTAAAGCTGTTGGTTTGCTCACGCAGGCGATTCACCTCCTGCTGCGACAGATCGGCATTATCAAAATCATTACCCAACTGTGTCGCGCTGTAGTGCAGCTGCGACTGAGCCAGCTGAAAGAAGACCTCGGTGGTCGCCGCCAGTTTGGTGGCGTAGGCGCGATTGGCTTCGAGTGTACTTTCGATCAGGACCATACGTTGCACGCGCCAGGTGGCGTACAGGGTGTTGGCGAGCGTGATGACGATGCTGGTAATCGCCAATAGCGCGATCAGCGTTCGCAGGTCAGTTTTTGGCCGCAGGCGCATTAGCATGGCGCGCCGGCCTTAGTGGATAGATTCATCAATATGTGTGCCTGACAGTCTTGTTATTGTTGGATGCACTTGCCCTGGTGAGCTAACGGGCGATTGTACACCCACAACGCAAATTGAGCACGAAGCATCCTGTCAGCCATACCGATTTCTTTCTCTGCGCTGGCGCTAATCGATCAAACCATTGGCATCGTAAAACGGCCACGGACCGGGATAATCGCCGATGGCACACAAATGGGTGCTCATGCCCTGCTGCTGATGCCAGCGATGCAGCAAGAAGCCCGGCGGCTCCAGCACAAAATTGGCTGGGCCACTTTCGGCGAGATCAAACGCCACCTGATGCGATACGCCCGGCGCCACACAGGCCAGCGTACCGGCAAAACGCGCCTGCACCGAGCGATGCAGATGGCCGCTCAGCACGCGTTCCACCTGCGGATGGCGCTGGATAATCGCCGCCAGCGCCGCCGGATTGCGCAACGGTTGGTTATCCATGTGTTCTATGCCGCAGAGAAACGGCGGATGATGCAGCATCACCAGCGTTGGCAACTGCGGCTGGCGCTGCAACTGCTCATCAAGCCAGTGCAATTGCGCTTCATCCACATAGCCCCACGGCTGCTGCGGCACGCTGGAATCGAGCGCCAGCAACTGCACGCCTTTTACCTGCATCTGCCAGTTCAGGGTTTCACCGTGCTGCAGATAGTGATGATCCGGGAATGCCGCACGCAGCGCCTGGCGATCGTCGTGATTGCCTGGCATCAGCAGAAACGGCAGTTGCAGCTGGCGCAGCGCCTGCTTCAGCGTTTGATACTCTTCTGCCGTGCCGAAATCGACCAGATCGCCAGTAATTACCACCCTGTCGGGGCGCGGCGAAAGGCGGTTTAGCGTCTCAATAACCCGCAGCAGCGCGGCTTGGGTGTCGACTTTTTTGTAGGACAAACGGCCGTTGGCCTTGATGTGTAAATCGCTGATTTGTGCGATTAGCGTCATTGCTTCAGACACGAATTTTTTCCTTTGGATATTCAATGCTAGTCGGTCGCCATTAATGGCGACCCTACTACGGTACATAGATTTATGGCGACCGGGCCAATTAAGAAAACTGCAGCGCAGCGTCCTGCGCCAGCGCCCAGCTCACCGCTTGTCCGGCATGCCAGGCTTCACGCGCGTGGCGATCCACCTGAATCGGTGTGGCCAGCCCGATATCGATCATCAGCCGCTGCGACGCGCCCAAAAAGGTGCTGGCGACAATAAAGCCCTGGCGCTGATAGCGATCATCGCTGGCCAGCAGCACATCTTCCGGACGGCAGAAACGCTGCGGATTGCCGCGTGTATCGACATCCACGCAGTTAATCGCGCCAACAAAATCGGCGACAAATTTTGATGCCGGATGCTGATAGATGTTCTGCGGCGTATCGATTTGCACCAAACGTCCCTGCTCCATCACCGCAATACGGTCGCCGAGCGCCATCGCTTCCTGTTGATCGTGCGTCACGTAGACTGCGGTGATCGCCAGCTTCTTCAGCAGCGCGCCGATCTCCAGACGCAGACGATCGCGCAGGCGCGCATCCAATGCCGCCAGCGGCTCATCAAACAGCAGCACTTTAGGCCGCGCGGCTAATGCGCGCGCCAGCGCCACACGCTGCTTCTGCCCGCCGGAGAGTTTGTCGATGCTGCGCTGTGCCAGCGCGGTGAGATCCACCAGCGCCAGCATCTCCTGCACGCGCGCTTCGCGTTCGGCACGCGCCACGCCCTGCACTTTCAGACCGTACGCCACGTTCTCGGCCACGTTGAGATTCGGGAACAGCGCGTAGTTCTGGAACACCATGCCGACGTTGCGTTTTTCAATCGGCAACGCGGTAACGTTGCGATCGTCAAACCACACTTCGCCGCCGACGTCGCAGCTTTCCAGCCCACTGATAATGCGCAGCGTGGTGGTTTTGCCACAGCCAGACGGACCCAGCAGCACCAGCGTTTCGCCGGCATGAACGGTGAGATCGAGCGGTTGCAGCGCCTGATGATGATTAAAGTGACGTGCGCAGCCGCGCAGCGTCACGGTAACGGCCGCAGGATTCATGCTGCCTCCTTGTGTTGGCGCGAGACCGCGCGGTTAAGCCAGTGATTCACGGCATTGAGCATCAGCAGCAGCGGCAGAATCATCAGAATGAAAATCAGCGTGTAGGCGGAACCCACTTCCAGCCGCATCGAGGCGTAGCTGTCGGCCAGGCCAACCGGCAAGGTTTTAGTCAGCGGCGTATGCAGCATCCAGGTGATGTTGAATTCGCCCACCGACAGCGTGATCACCATAAAAGCACCGGCCAGAATGCCGTTGCGGCAGTTCGGCACCACCACGGTAAAGAAGCGCTGCCACAAGCTGGCACCAAGGCTGGCCGAGGCTTCTTCGAGGCGCGGCATATCCACCGCCTGCATCACCGCCAGCACCGGCCGCATCATAAACGGCAGAGTAAACAGCACGTGACCAATCAGGATAAACAGCCAGCTGTCGCGCAGGCTGGAAAACTGGCCGTAGAGCAGAATGATACCGAGCGCGGTCGCCAGACCGGGCAGCGCCACCGGCAGCATCAAGCACTCTTCAATACGCGCTGCCCAGCGGCCCGGCGCTTTCAGCAATCCCCACGCGGCAGGGACGCCAATCAACAAAGTGACTAAAAGGCAGAACAGCGCGATCAGCAGCGACAGCCAGAAGGTATCGGCGTACATCTGCCACACTTGCTCCACCCACTTCAGCGTGAAGCCGCTGCGCAGGCCGATAAAATAGTTATTGGTGACGCCCGCCAGCATCGACAGCACCACCGGCACGATCATAAACAGCGCGGTGATGGCGGTGATCAACAGTTGCAGGCTAAACAGTCCACGACGCTTCATGATTGCGCCTCCCTAGCCTGCGCCAGACGGCGCGCCAGCATCAGCGCCAGCCAGGCGAATCCGCCCATCAACACCGACAGCGCAGCGGCGGTGGCAAAGTTGGCGTAGTTGGTGAACTCGCCGTAAATGGTGAGCGGCAGCACCGCCAAATCGGTGCCGAGCGTAAAGGCGGTGCCAAAGGCGCCCATGCTGGTGGCGAAACAGAGCGCACCGGTAGAGAGCAGCGCCGGTTGCAGGCCGGGCACAATCACATCCCAGGTGATGCGCCACTGGCTGGCACCAAGCGAACGCGCCGCTTCTTCCAGCGAGCGATCGAGTTTTTCACTCGCCGCCACCAGCGTGACGATGGCGCGCGGTAGCGAGAAATAGAGGTAACCAATAAACAGCCCCGCCAGCGAATAGGCCAGCGTCCAGCGCTCATGCACCAGGCTCATGCTGATTTGCGCCAGCAATCCCTGACGCCCGGCCAGCATCACCACCAGAAAACCCACCACCACACCGGGAAACGCCAGCGGAAAGGTCAGCAGCGCCAGCAAGGTGCCGCGCCCGGTAAAGCGCTGACGCGCCAGAAAACAGCCGACGATAGCGGCAATCAGCAAGGTCACCAGCGTCACCGCCAGCGACAGTAGCACGGTGTTCAGCAGGCTCAGCAGATAGTGCGGCTGGGTGATCACCGTCCAGTAACCGCTGTGCTGGGTGCTGCGATCGTCCTGCATGCCGATTTGCAACAGGCGGGCAAACGGCAGCAGCCAGAAAGCGCAGAAGAACAGCAGCGCGGGCAGCGTCAGCCACAGCCAGCGGCTGCCCGGTTGTGTAGGTATCTGGCGGCGCGAGGCCGCCAGGGTGTCAGCCATCGACATTAACGGATCTCGCTCAGGTATTTCGCCGAGAAGGCTTTCTGCGCATCGGCCATCTGCTGATAGTTCACGGTTTGCGCGCGCGCATAATCGCTGTCTGGCAGGAAGAATTTCTTCGCCTCTGCGGACATTGCCGAGGTACGTACCGGACGCAGGAAGGCATTGGCCCAAATCGACTGCCCTTTATCCGACAACACGTAGTCGATCACTTTCCTGCCGTTGTCTGCGTGCGGCGCGTTCTTCACCAGGCTGATGACGTACGGCACCGTGACCGTGCCCTCTTTCGGAATCACAAAGGCGACATTGGCGTGATCTTTATATTTGGCGCGATAGGCGTTGAAGTCGTAGTCGAGCAGGATGGGAATCTCACCGGAGATCAGGCGCGCGTAGGCGGTTTGCTTCGGTACGATCGGCTGATTTGCCTGTAATTTTTTGAACCACGTCAGCGCAGGCGTGAAGTCATTCATATTGCCGCCCTTCGCCTGGTTGACCGCCACGGCCGACACGTAACCGACAAACGCACTGGCCGGATCGAGGTAGCCGATCATGCCTTTGTATTCTGGCTTCAGCAGATCGTCCCAGGATTGCGGCACCGGCGCGCCGCCCAGCGCATCGACGTTAACCATAAAGCCCATAGTGCCGGAGTGCAGCGCCACCCATTTACCGTCGGGATCTTTCATTCCAGCTGGGATTTCGTCCCAATGCGCGGGCTTATAGCTACTGATGACACCGGCGCTGTCCGCCTGGATGCCAAAACTGACGCCGTAATAAACCACATCTGCCACCGGATTACCCTTCTCCGCCACCAACTGCGCCAGCGCCTGGCCGGAGTTTTTGTTGTCCTGCGGCACCTGAATCCCGGTGTCTTTGGCAATGGCGTTAAGCTGGGTTCCCCAATCTGCCCACTCGGGAGGACAGTTGTAGCAAATTGCCGTCTCAGCGGCCTGGGTGAAACTACTGAACAGCGAACCGGCGGTCAGTGCGAGCGCCCCGGCAATGATGGTGACTTTTTTCATAATGGTTCCCTGATATTGGCAATGGAAGAAAAAGTGGTTGCTGGCGCGGCGATACTGGCGCCGAGCCTTAATCGATGTGGCAGCACGCGCGTGCCGCGGCTGGCTTGTTGTAACAGCATGTCGATCGCCCCGGCGCCGAGCATGTCGGCTGGCTGGCTCACGCTCGCCAGCGACGGCGCGATGTGCTCGCCGATATCGATGCCATCAAAACCCATCACCGACAGCTGCTGCGGAATGCGCACACCGGCGCGCGCCGCAGCACCAATCAGGCTGATGGCGAGCAGATCGTTGGTGCAGATCACCGCGCTCAGCGGCGTGTCGCCACTCAGCTGCGGCTGAAGCAGCGTGAAGTCGGATTGGGTATGGCTAGGCATTTCAATGACCGGCAGCGCGTCGAGTCCGGCTTGTTGCA
>NZ_DALYOQ010000018.1:40372-72586 GCF_031974595.1 Pantoea sp. CTOTU46764
TTGATAGCGCAGACGTGCGCGATCCGATTGCAGCATCGGCCCGGCCACCATGCCGATGTGGCGATGGCCGAGCTGCAGCAGATGTTGAGTGGCTTCTTGCATCGCCTGACGGTTATCGACGCAAATCGCGGGCCAGTGCGTGGCTTGCGGCACATTGTGCGTCAGGACAAACGGCATGCTGGCTTGATGCAGCGTATGCAGAATGGCGCTGTTATCGGCATCAGCAACGGTGAGAACCAAACCGGCAACGCGCTGATTCAGCATGTGTTCCACAATCGCCGCTTCGCGCTCTGGCTGATAATCACTGGTTGCCACCAGCAGACCGTAACCGGCGGCACGCGCCTGCCGCTCCATCGCTTGTAGTTGGCGGGCGAAGATCGGATTGAGCAGCGACGGCAGCAGCACGCCGAAGGTGGTTGAACTCTGGGTACGCAGTTGGCGGGCAATGTGATTCGGGCGAAAGCCGAGCTGCTCGGATGCGCTCAACACTTTTTCCAGCGTGTCAGCACGCAGCAGATGCGGATCAGAGAAAGCGCGTGCAGCGGTAGCGCGAGAAACGCCAGCCAGTTTGGCCACGCTGATTAAATCGGACATGTTCGCCTCGTAAAGTGCCAATGAGATCGATCTCATTGGCGCTTAAACTAGCGGCGAACTGTGACAGCAACATCGCGGAGAAATGACAGCGAGATGACAGCAGCGCGAACTGCTGTCAGGCAGAAATTACAACATCAGGAAGGCGTAACCTTCATTTTGCAGCGACGCCACGGTGGTGCCGCTCGACAGCGTGTGGGTGACGCGCGTATCAATCCAGTCACGTTCCAGCTGATGGAAAGCCACCGACTGATCGCAAATAGTCACCTTCACGCCGGCTTTTCTCAGCTCATCAATCAGCTTGAGATTCGGGTTATCGGTGCCGTACGCTTTGCGGAACTGATCGTTGTTCAGTGCAGCTGGAACCGCATCGCTGTTGATCGACACCACAAACTTCAGCTGATCGAGCGGTACGCCCGCCGCGTAATAAAGGTTGGTGACGCGCGCCACGCGCTCCAGCCCGAGGTTGGCCTGGTGAATATCCCCTTCATTACGGTTGATCTGGAAGACGATTTTATTGCTCAATCCCGGCGTGGTGGCCGGATTGTAGTCCGGCACATTCACATAATGGATTTTGCCGTAGCCGTCGATCGCCGGCGTGCTCCAGAAGTCAGCCGGTTCGGTTTTCTTGTCGGCGAATTTATCGCTGACCTTGTCGACCAAATCGGGCAGTTGTAATACATTGCCGCCGACAAAACCTGCCAGGGCCGCAATAACGATATAGGATGCTGGACGCATTTCACTTCTCCTGTGCCTGAGATTTACATCTGTAAGAGTGCATAACCCTGATTTTCCAGCGTCGACACGGTGGTCGGGCTGGAGAGTGCATGAATCACCGATGGGTCAATCCACTCTCTCGGGAAGTGATGGAACGCCACCGACTGATCGCACACTGAAACTTTCACGCCCAACTTATTCAGCGCGCCAATCAGCGCCAGATTGGGGTTGTCCGCTTTGTAGAACTGCTGGAAATGCGCGTTATCCAGCATCGCTGGCGTGGCATCGCCAGTGACCGACACCACAAAGTGCAGGTCGTCGGCCGGGACGCCCGAGGCGATATAGAGATTCACCACGCGCGCGACACGTTCAAGACCAAGATTGGGCCGCGTCATCTCGCCTTCACTTTTGGTGATTTGAAACACCACTTTGTTGCTTAAACCCACCACCGGTTTGAAGGCGGCATCTGGCTCGTAATGGATTTTGCCGTAGCCGTCGACGGCCGGCGTGCTCCAGAAGCCGTCGGGATCGGTAGGTTCGGCAGAAAAATGGCTGACAACACGCTGATATAAGTCATCACCTTTGCTCACGGTGGCGCCAACAAAGCCACCGACAATCGCGATAAGGGCGTATGAGACTACAGAACGCATAAAAACTCTCCGGCATGCACTGCGCGTCAATTCACAGTCCGTTTAAATAAAGTGCTTTATCTATACCACAGCGTGAGCAGGGCAAAAGTCCTGTAGTGACGGGCTGTCCGGCTGAATGGTTGCGTGCAAAATAATTAGCAGGGTTAATTGAACAAGGCATTCGATTGACACTTTGGCAGGCGTTAAGAAAAGAGTGGCCGTGAAATTGTGGCCATAATTCAGAAGGGATACGTTTACGTGCGTTTAAAATCTGTCCGATGATTACTGTGCAAATTGCCTTTCACACCACAATCACGATTAAAATCACTGATGGATAAAACGGGCCAACCGCGCTGATATGCCGCTTCTTTTCAGAGTAAACCTGGAAAAGTTCATGCCAGGCTCAATAATTTTGAGCAACTTTACGTAACTTTAACTTTTGTGGGTGAAGAAGCCTGTTTAAATCGCGGCGTGCTGTTCAATTTTTTGCTGCAACTTCGTCATGCTGTAACCCTTTTTTCATTTAAAGCTTATGAATCTTCATCGTTTGCTTGTCGCCGCAGTCTGGTTAAGATAGAGCGCGTTCAGTAAATGGGAAAATAGTGCAGAACATCTGAACCACTTACCTGTCTAATTTTGGGTGACTTTTACAGGATCAAGGCATGTTTAACCGGTTGAAAAAATCACTGCTGGCGGCCCTTATTCCTACGCTGCTGCTGACGCCTGCGCTGAATGCGCGCGCTGACGTCAGTGATACGCTGCCCGACATGGGTACCACAGCAGGTTCGACGCTCTCGATTAATCAGGAACTGCAGATGGGCGACTTCTACGTGCGCCAGCTGCGCGCCAGTGCGCCTCTGATTAACGATCCGCTGTTGAATCAATACATTAATGAGCTCGGTCAGCGTCTGGTGGCGCATGCCAACTCGGTACGCACGCCGTTCCACTTCTTTTTGATTCAGAACGATGAACTCAACGCCTTTGCCTTCTTTGGCGGCAACGTGGTGCTGCATTCGTCGCTGTTCCGTTACACCGATAACGAAAGCCAGCTGGCATCGGTGATGGCGCATGAAATCTCGCACGTCACCCAGCGCCATCTGGCGCGCGCTATGGAAGAGCAGCGACGCAATGCGCCGCTGACCTGGGTCGGCGCATTGGGGTCGATTCTGCTGGCGATGGCTAGTCCGCAAGCGGGCATGGCGGCGCTGACCGGTACGCTGGCGGGCGCGCAGCAAGGCATTATCAGCTTTACTCAGGGCAACGAACAGGAAGCTGACCGCATCGGTATTCAGGTGCTGCAACGTGCCGGTTTCGATCCGCAAGCGATGCCGACTTTCCTGCAGAAGCTGGCGGATCAGAGCCGCTTCTCCTCCAAACCGCCGGAAATTTTGCTGACGCACCCGTTACCCGACAGTCGACTGGCCGATGCGCGTAACCGCGCCAACCAGATGCGTCCGGTGGTGGTGCAGTCGTCGCAGGATTTCTACATGGCGAAAGTGCGTTCGCTCGGCATGTACGCCACGGGCCGCAATCAGCTTACCGATGATTTGCTGAACGAATACGCCAAAGGCAACGTGCGCGAGCAGCAGGCGGCGCAGTACGGCAAAGCGGTGCAGTTCCTGCAGGCCAAAAGCTTTGATAGCGCCAAACGGGTGATTGCGCCGCTGCTGGCGAAACAGCCGGATAACGTCTGGTTCCTCGATATCATGACCGACATCGATATCGGCCTGAATCAGCCGCAGCAGGCGACCGCCATGCTGAGCAGCGCCAAAGGCAGTAGCACCAATCCGGTGCTGCAACTGAACCTGGCTAACGCCTATGTCGAAGCGAAACAGCCAGCCAACGCCAGCCGTATTCTCAATCGCTACACCTTTGCCCATCCAGACGACGTTAACGCCTTTGATCTGTTGGCGCAGGCTTCGGCGGCGCAGGGTTTACGGGATGAAGAACTTTCAGCGCGCGCTGAAGGGTTGGCGCTGAATGGGCAGCTCGATCAGGCGATCTCTACTTTGAGCAGCGCCAGTGCGCAGGTGCCGCTTGGCAGCCTGAAACAGGCGCGCTATGACGCCCGCATCGATCAGTTCCGTGAACTGCAGAAGCGTTTTAAGGTTTACCAAAAAGGATAGGAAGATGGTCAGCATTTATCACAACCCGCGCTGCAGCAAAAGCCGCGAGACGCTGGCGCTGTTGCAGGAAAAAGGTATCGAGCCTGAAGTGGTGCTCTATCTTGAGACGCCGCCCGATGTGCCAACGCTACAGCACCTGCTGCAACAACTTGGCATGCACAGCGCGCGCGAACTGATGCGCCGCAAAGAGGAGCTGTATAAAGAGTTGGCTTTAGCGAATAGCGCGTTAAGCGAGGATCAGCTGCTGCAGGCGATGGTAGAACATCCGAAACTGATCGAACGCCCAATCGTGATCAATGGCGAACAGGCGCGTATTGGCCGTCCGCCTGAAGCGGCGCTGGAGATTCTCTAAAGCTCCAGCGCTTCTTTAACAAAGGGAATGGTGAGTTTGCGCTGAGCACTGATGGAGGCGCGATCGAGACGATCCAGCGTATCAAACAGCGTGCGCATCTCACGGTCGAGGCGTTTCAGCAGGAAGCGTCCGACATCCTCCGGCAACTCAAAACCCCGCAATCCAGCACGCAGCTGCATCGCCTGTAATTTGTCGTCATCCGAGAGCGGCTGCAAACGGTAAATCTGCCCCCAATCGAGGCGTGACGCCAGATCCGGTAAGCCGAGATTCAGCTGGCGCGGCGGTCGATCGCCGGTAATCAGCAAACGCGTTTTACCGATTTCCAGAATGCGGTTGTAGAGATCAAAGATCGCCATTTCCCACTCCGGATCGCCTGCAATGCACTCGATATTATCGATGCACACCAGCGCCAGATTCTCCATCCCTTCCAGTACTTCCGGCACAAACCAGGTGCGCTTATCCAGCGGCACATAGCCCACCGCTTCGCCGCGCGCCGAGAGTTCCGCACAGGCTGCGTGCAGCAGATGACTGCGGCCACCGCCTTCGCGCGACCAGAAATAGAGATAGCTACCGTGTTGCTGAGAGAGTGCGCCTTGCAGCGCCGCCAGCAGAGACGTGTTTTCCCCCGGCCAGAAACTGGCGAAGGTTTCATCATCGGGTAAATAGAGTGGCAATGAGAGCTGTGCCGGCGTGTTCAGAAGTACCTCAACGGATGAGCGGGCAGAAAACCGCGCAAGTTTATCACGATCTTTGCCGGAGATGAACCGGGCTTCCCTGCCCGGCTTGCAGCCTTAACTTTCGCGCTTCTCTTCAGCGTCCAGCACCACTTCTTCCGGGCGTAATACGCTGATTAAACGGAAGATCAAAGCCAGGCCAACGCCAACGATGGTTGCCAGCGCCATGCCTTTCAGCTCGGCCGCGCCGATATGCACTTTGGCACCGCTCACGCCGATGATCAGGATCACCGAGGTCAGGATCAGGTTCTGCGCTTTGTTGTAATCCACTTTAGATTCGATTAGCACACGAATACCGGATGCGCCGATCACGCCGTACAACAGCAGCGATACGCCGCCCATCACCGGCACGGGAACCGCCTGAATCGCCGCCGCCAGTTTGCCGACGCAGGAGAGCAGAATGGCAAAAATCGCCGCGCCGCCAATTACCCAGGTGCTGTAGACGCGGGTAATCGCCATTACGCCGATGTTCTCGCCGTAAGTGGTGTTCGGCGTGGAGCCGAAGAAACCGGAGATCATGGTGGATAATCCGTTGGCGAACATCGAGCGATGCAGGCCCGGATCGCGAATCAGATCTTTCTTCACGATGTTGGCGGTAACCACTAAGTGACCCACGTGCTCGGCAATCACCACTAGCGCGGCTGGCAGAATGGTCAGCATCGCCACCCACTCAAAACGCGGCGTGTAGAAGGTTGGCAGCGCAAACCACGGCGCATTTTCCACTGCGGTCCAGTCGACAATCCCCATCATGTAAGAGAGCGCATAGCCGACCAACACGCCGACTAAAATCGGGATGATGGCGAGGAAACCACGGAACAGCACCGAACCAAACACGGTCACCGCCAGCGTGACCATTGAGATGATCACGGTTTTGCTGTCTGGTGATGTGCCGTCAGCGGGCAGCAAACCGGCCATATTCGCTGCCACGCCTGCCAGTTCCAGACCGATAACCGCGACAATCGCGCCCATCGCCGCCGGTGGAAACATCACATCAAGCCAGCCGGTGCCGGCTTTCTTGACGATCAGCGCCACAAGGCAGAACAGCAAACCGCAGAGAATAAAACCGCCCAGCGCCACTTCGTAACCCAGCGGCAACAGCAGCAGCACCGGCGAAATAAAGGCAAAGCTTGAACCGAGATAAGCCGGGATTTTGCCTTTACAGATAAACAGATAGAGCAGCGTTCCAACGCCGTTAAACAGCAACACCGTGGCCGGGTTGATGTGGAACAGAATCGGCACCAGCACAGTTGCGCCAAACATGGCGAACAGATGCTGCAAGCTGAGTGGAATGGTTTGTAAAAGCGGTGGGCGTTCATTAACGCCGATTGCACGACGGGTCATATTTTTCGCTATCCCCATTGAATATTTTTAGACAAAAAAAAGCCGACTCTCTGGCCGGCTGGTTTCTTTTATTTGGTTCCGAAAATCTTGTCCCCGGCATCGCCGAGTCCAGGAATGATGTAACCCTTCTCGTTCAGTCCCTGATCGATTGATGCGGTGTAAAGCTCCACATCCGGATGCGCTTTCTCCAGCGCGGCAATACCTTCAGGTGCGGCCACCAGCACCAGCACTTTAATGCTGGTACAACCGGCTTTCTTCAGCAGATCGATGGTAGCGATCATTGAACCACCGGTTGCCAGCATCGGGTCGACCACCAGCGCCAGGCGCTCTTCAATGTTCGACACCAGCTTCTGGAAATACGGTACCGGCTCCAGCGTCTCTTCATCACGATACACGCCAACCACGCTGATGCGCGCGCTTGGCACGTGCTCGAGCACGCCTTCCATCATGCCGAGGCCAGCACGCAGAATCGGAACTACAGTGATTTTTTTACCTTTGATCTGATCGATTTCTACTGGACCGTTCCAGCCTTGGATCGTCACACGTTCGGTTTCCAAATCGGCGGTGGCTTCATAGGTCAGCAAGCTGCCCACTTCCGAGGCCAGCTCGCGGAAACGCTTGGTGCTGATATCATGCTCACGCATCAGGCCCAGTTTATGTTTGACCAGCGGGTGTTTAACTTCCACGATCTTCATGATTGTTCTCCCGGAATTGAGTTGAGCTAAAAAAAATCGCCGGATTATACCGCCTTTTCGCCGCTGCGCCATATGTCATCGGTCAATAGCCTGCGTCATCTAAGGATTGGCGAAAATCTGAGGCGATGCAAAGGCAGCATGAGATGGGACTCGCAAACGTTTGCCTGCGCTGTTAGAATTGCCGCGCTTAATTTTTGCCACCAACCGCAACTCGCGTGGGGATTCCGCAGTGACCGACAAAACCTCTCTCAGCTACAAAGACGCCGGTGTTGATATCGATGCTGGTAACGATCTGGTTGACCGTATTAAAGGCGTAGTGAAAAAAACCCGCCGCCCGGAAGTTATGGGTGGATTGGGCGGATTCGGCGCGCTCTGTGCGCTGCCGCAGAAGTACCGCGAGCCTGTGCTGGTCTCCGGAACCGATGGCGTCGGCACCAAGCTGCGTCTGGCTATGGATCTCAAACGTCATGACAGCATCGGCATCGATCTGGTCGCGATGTGTGTTAACGACCTGATTGTTCAGGGTGCTGAGCCGCTGTTCTTCCTCGATTATTATGCGACCGGCAAGCTGGATGTGGATACCGCTTCATCGGTCATCACCGGCATCGCCGAAGGTTGCTTGCAGTCGGGTTGTGCGCTGGTCGGCGGTGAAACCGCTGAAATGCCAGGCATGTACCACGGCGAAGATTACGACGTGGCGGGTTTCTGCGTCGGCGTGGTGGAAAAATCAGAAATCATTGACGGTTCGAAAGTGCAGGACGGCGACGTGCTGATCGCGCTGGGTTCCAGCGGCCCGCACTCGAACGGTTATTCTCTGGTGCGCAAGATTCTTGAAGTCAGCCAGACCGATCCGGCCACTAAACAGCTGGATGGCAAGTCACTGGCCGATCATCTGCTGGCGCCAACCCGTATCTATGTGAAAAACATCCTTAGCCTGATCGAACAGGTTGATGTGCATGCGATTTCGCATCTGACCGGCGGCGGCTTCTGGGAAAACATCCCGCGCGTTCTACCTGACAACACCCAGGCGGTGCTGGAAGAGAGCAGCTGGCAGTGGCCTTCGGTGTTCAGCTGGTTGCAGCAGGCGGGCAACGTTAGCCGTCACGAAATGTACCGCACCTTCAACTGCGGCGTGGGCATGGTGATTGCGCTGAGCCCGGCAGAAGCCGATAAAGCGGTACAGCTGATGACCGACGCGGGCGAAAAAGCGTGGAAAATCGGTGTGATTAAAGCGTCTGATTCTGCAGAGCGTGTGGTTATCAATCCATGAAGAAACTGGTTGTACTGATCTCCGGCAACGGAAGCAATCTTCAGTCCATCCTCGACGCCTGCGCAAGCGGGCGTATCAACGGCAGCGTCGCTGCCGTTTTCAGTAATAAAGCCAGTGCCTATGGTTTAACGCGCGCGCAGGAAGCCAATGTCCCGCCGCATGCGTTAGCTGCCAGTGATTTTGCCGACCGCGAAGCCTTTGATCGCCAGCTAATGCAGGAGATTGATGCTTACGCGCCGGATCTGGTGGTGCTGGCCGGTTATATGCGCATCCTGAGCAGCGCTTTTGTCGCGCACTATCACGATCGTCTTGTGAATATTCATCCGTCGTTATTGCCGAAATATCCGGGCTTGCACACGCATCGTCAGGCGCTGGAAAACGGCGACGAAGAGCATGGCACTTCAGTGCACTTTGTCACTGACGAGCTGGATGGCGGACCGATTATTTTGCAGGCGCGCGTGCCGGTGTTTGCTGGCGACAGCGAAGACGAGATCAGCGCGCGCGTGCAGCATCAGGAACACGCGATCTATCCGCTGGTGATCAGCTGGTTTGTTGATGGGCGTTTGCAGATGCGTGAAGGTAAAGCCTGGCTGGATGGTCAGCTTTTGCCGCCACAGGGTTATGCAAACGAATAAACGTAGGGTCGCCATTCATGGCGACCCTCATCACGTCCGCACCATCACCCAAACCGTCCCGTAATGTAATCTTCGGTACGCCGCGCTTTTGGCGACGTGAAGATACGATCGGTTTCATCAAACTCCACTAATTGTCCGTTATGCATAAACGCGGTGTAATCCGACACGCGCGCCGCCTGCTGCATATTGTGTGTCACCAGCACCAGCGTGAAATGCTGCTTCAGCGTGGTCATCAGCTCCTCGATCACCAGCGTTGAGATCGGATCAAGTGCCGAGGTGGGCTCATCCAGCAGCAACACTTCCGGCTCAATGGCGATGGCGCGCGCAATCACCAGGCGCTGCTGCTGGCCGTTAGAGAGCGTTAAGGCGTTCTGCCCCAGCTGATCTTTCACTTCTCCCCACAATGCCGCTGCACGCAGCGCACGTTCACAGGCTTCATTCAACACGCGACGATCGCGTACGCCCTGCAAGCGCAGGCCGTAAACTACGTTTTCGTAAATCGATTTAGGAAACGGATTCGGCCGCTGGAACACCATGCCAATGCGGCGACGCAGCGCGGGAAGATCCTGATTTGCCTGCATCACCGCGTAATCATCCAGCAGAATCTCGCCTTCGATGCGGCAGCGATCGATTACATCATTCATGCGATTAAAGCAGCGCAGCAGCGTCGATTTGCCGCAGCCGGAAGGACCAATCAACGCCGTGATGCGGTTTTTCGGGATTTGCAGATCAATGTTATTCAGCGCCTGGCGTTCGCCATACCACAGCGACAGCTGATTAACGCGAAGGGCAATGTCGTAGTCGGACGTCATCAGAAACCTTTTTAGTGCGTCATAAGCCGGTAACGCTCACGCAGCCGATGGCGCAGCGCCATCGCCAGCAGATTGAGCGACAGGATGATCACCACCAGCAGCAAAGCGGTGGCGTAAACCAGCGGTCGATCAGCATCGATATTGGGGCTCTGGAACGCCAAATCGTAGATCTGAAAACCGAGGTGCATGAATTTACGATCGAGGTGCAAATAAGGGAACACCGCATCAACCGGCAGCTCTGGCACCATTTTCACCACGCCCACCAGCATCAGCGGCGCGGTTTCTCCAGCCGCACGCGCCACCGCCAGAATCAGGCCGGTGAGCATGGCGGGTACCGCCAACGGCAGCACCACGCGCCACAACGTTTCCGCCTGCGTTGCGCCCAGCGCCAGCGATCCCTGACGCAGATTATCCGGAATGCGCGACAATCCCTCTTCGGTGGCAACGATCACTACCGGCAGCGTCAGCAGCGCCAGCGTCAGCGCGGCCCATAGCAAGCCCGGCGTACCAAAAGTGGGATTGGGTAGGGCGCTGGAGAAGAAAAGCTGGTCGATGGTGCCGCCAATCAGCCAGACAAAGAAGCCGAGGCCAAACACGCCGTAGACAATCGATGGCACGCCGGCGAGATTCACTACCGCGATGCGCACCAGCCGCGTTAGCGCATTGCGTCCGGCGTATTCGTGCAGCCATACCGCAGCGATGACGCCGAGCGGCATGACGATGATCGACATCAACAGCACCATCAGCACGGTGCCAAAAATCGCCGGAAACGCCCCGCTTTCGCCGCCACCGGAAGTCGGTGAATCGCTGACGAATTGCCAAATCTGGCTGAAGAAGTGCAGCGTTTTGTTGGTTAAGGTCATGGCATTCGGATACCACGCATCCACTACCTGCGCCAGCGGGATGGTGTGATCCACGCCGTTCACATCGCGCAGCACCAGCGTATCGCGCTGACTTTCATGCTGCAGATGGGTTAACTGCTGCGCCAGCGCGTTGAAGCGGCGTTGTAACGCGGTGCGATTGGCATCAAACTCGGACTGCACTTCCAGGCTGAAGCTGCCGTTACGCTGCTGCTCATCGGCCTGCTGCTGCAGGCTTTCCAGCTGTGCATTCAGGCGCGCCATCTCAATGCGGCGGATGTTACTCGCCTGCCGCAACTGCTCATGTACCTGCTGCAAACGCTGATGCAGCAAGGCATCGCGGCTTTGCGCGGTCATCACTTCATTATCCTGGCGCAGCTCCACCAGCCAACCATAGGCATTGCCGCCGTTGCGGCGCTGTAGCACCAACACATCGACAGGACGACGGGTTTTCGCCTCGCCCTGGCTGTAAAGCACGCGGAAATCCGGCGCGGCAAAGTCACGGTTGCCAGTTTTCACCACATAGCGCCACTGTTCGCCCTGCTGCTGCTTTTGCAGGGTTTCGCCCAGCACCATCACCGCGCTGCCTTCCGGTGGCTGGAACTGATATTGATCGACCGGCTGCGGCCAGAAAGCGCGCACGCCTTGCCAGCCGAGCAAACCAATCAACAAGGTAAACGCCAGCAGGCAAACCGCGACAGCCCCGGCGGTGAGCCAGCGCCAGCGATCGTTCTGTTTCATCGCCGTCATCCGTGGCCCTCATGCTGGCTGTAGCGTTGACGCAGACGCTGACGAATCAACTCGGCGATGGTGTTGATCACCAACGTGAAGATCAACAATATCAACGCGCTGAGGAACAGAATGCGGTAATGCGCGCTGCCCGCTGCGGCTTCGGGCATCTCAATGGCAATGTTGGCGGAGAGCGCACGCAGACCAGCAAATAAGCCGCCTTCGCTGACCGGCGTATTGCCAGTGGCCATCAGCACAATCATCGTCTCGCCGACGGCGCGGCCAAAGCCAATCATTAATGCAGCGAAGATGCCCGCCGAGGCGCCCGGCAGCACCACACGCGTCAGGGTTTGCCACGGCGTGGCACCCAGCGCCAGCGAGCCCTGCCCGAGCGCGCCCGGCACGCTGAACAGCGCATCTTCCGATAAGGTGAAAATCAGCGGTACCAGTGCAAAACCCATCGCCAGCGCAGCGACTAAGAGGTTGCGCTGTTCGTAATGCGCTAAACGCTCGCCAATGTCCGGCCAGAACAGCGTTGGCAGCCACAGCGTTAACAGCGTAACCACCAGCAACACCGGCAGCAGCAAAATCACTTCAAAGCCGGGACGTCGCCAGCTGGCAGGCAACCGCGGACTGAGCACACCGCACAACAGTAAGGTGGCCGCCAGCACCAGCGGCAGCAACAATACGCCGACCAGCGCGGTACTGATATGCGGTGCCAGCCACACGCCAGCGATCAAACCAATCACCACGCTTGGCAGCGCGCCCATCATTTCGATCGCCGGTTTCACCCAGCGTCGTAAACCCGGCGACATAAACCACGCGGTATACATCGCGGCAGCCAGCGCCAGCGGCGTGGCGAACAGCAGCGCCAGACTGGCAGCTTTTAGCGTGCCCAGCACCAGCGGCATCAGGCTGAACTTGGCTTGATAGCTGTCGCCCGCCGCGGTGGATTGCCATACCCAATCGGCCTGCGGATAGTTTTCGTACCAGATTTTCTGCCACAGGTTGCGCCAGGTGAAATCCGGCCACGGATTATCTAAAGCAAACTGCTGCCATTCCCCGGCGCGTTCGATGATCAAGGCATCACCGCGCGGCGCGAAGGCCAGCGCCTGAATGCCCGGTGCCAGTTGGCGGGTTAAGATCGCGCCCTGCTGCTTGCTGGCGAACAGCTGAACCTTGCCCTGCGCATCGTAAGTGGCAAACACGCGGCGCTGCGGTTCCGGCGTGATGCCGCGCGCCTGCTGGCTGCCGTTGTAAGTATGAATCTGTTGCAGACGCGGCCCTTTATCGCTGGCGATAGCGAACCATTGCTGCACGCCTTGCGCATCCTGAATCAGCAAGGTGCGTCCACCGGCCAGCATATGCAGACTTTGCGGTGGCAGATTAAGGGTTTGCGTTTCGCGTAACTGCGCGCCATCCGGTGTGATTTGCCACACGCGCAGTAAGCGCCCGCTGCTGGCGTAGAGTAAGGTGCCGTCCGGCGACAGCAGCAGATGATCGGCCTGCTGCTGCGGCAACAGGATCTGATTCACCTTTTGCGTATTTTCCAGCGTGAGCAGGCTGATGCCGGCTGCGGTTTGCGCGGCAATCAACCATTGATGATCGTTGAGCGACGTCAGCGCCATATTACTGACCGGGCCTTGCGGTAAGCGCAGCGGACGGTCGCCGAGCGGGAAACCCCATTCGCCGCTGCCGTTGCGGATAACCGGTTGCATTAACAGCAGTTCGCCCTGCATATTGAGCAGCACGCTGCGGTTATCTGGGCTTGCGATCGCTGCATCAGGCTTGCCATTCAGCGCCAGTGCCGGTGCCGCAGGTTGACCATCGAGCGGGATAAAGCGCGCTTCGTTGCGGCTGATGCGCCAGCCCAAATGCCCGTCGCTGCCCATCGCCAGCATTGGGGCTTTGTCCCACAGCTGAATATTGGTGGTGGCATGTATTCCGGGCGCGCTAAACAGCGGCAGCACCACCCAGATCAGCCAGAAGAACAGCAGTAACATCAGCAGCAAAATTCCCACGCCGCAAGCTGTGACAACGCGGCGCACTACATTATCAGTGGCGCGTCGACGACGGTCGCTAAAGTGGACGGGAATACGATTTATGCTCATGCAGGCCAGGTTACCGGTGGAAACAAGTCGCTATGTTGCCCGTAGCTGATTGATAAGACAACCTTTGACGTTGGACAAGCCTGCCATACTCTCGCCATAATGGTGACGGACACTGAGCGGTAACGCATTTTTGTGCATTTTCCGCCGGACATTCCGTCCAGCATCAGCATCTCGGAGTCAGAATGGGTCAGGATAAGCTGTATATAGAAAAAGAATTAAGCTGGTTAAGCTTCAATGAACGTGTGTTACAGGAAGCCTCGGATAAAAGTAATCCGCTGATTGAGCGCATGCGCTTTCTGGGAATTTATTCCAATAACCTCGAAGAGTTCTATAAAGTCCGCTTTGCCGATCTCAAGCGGCGGATTCTGATCAGCGAAGAGCAAGGCAAACCGACCTCTTTGCGACATTTGTTAAAGAAAATTCAGCTGCGGGTACAGAAGTCGGATCAAGAGTTCGACGCGCTGTATAACGATCTGCTGCTGGAAATGGCGCGTAATCAGATCTTCCTGATTAACGAACGCCAGCTGTCACCGAATCAGCAAGAGTGGCTGCGCTACTACTTCAAACATCAATTACGCCAGCACGTCACGCCGATTCTGATTAACCATGACACCGATCTGATCGAATTCCTGAAAGACGATTACACCTATCTGGCGGTGGAGATCATTCGCGGCGACGATATTCGTTATGCGCTGCTGGAGATCCCGTCGGATAAAGTGCCGCGCTTTATTAATCTGCCGGCTGAGTCACCCCGTCGCCGCAAACCGATGATTCTACTGGATAACATCCTGCGCTACTGCCTTGATGAAATTTTCAAAGGCTTCTTCGATTACGATACGCTGAATGCTTATTCAATGAAGATGACGCGCGATGCCGAATACGATCTGGTAACGGAGATGGAATCGAGCCTGCTGGAGCTGATGTCGTCGAGCCTCAAGCAGCGTCTCAATGCCGAGCCGGTACGTTTCGTTTATCAGCGCGATATGCCGGATGCGATGGTGGAAATGCTGCGCCATAAGCTGTCGATTTCGAACTATGATTCGATTGTGCCCGGCGGCCGCTATCATAACTTCAAAGATTTCATCGGTTTCCCGAACGTCGGCAAAAGCAATCTGGAAAACCGTCCGCTGCCGCAGATTCGTCACATCGGTTTTGACGGCTTCCGCAACGGTTTCGACGCCATCCGCAATCGCGATGTGCTGCTCTACTATCCGTATCACACCTTTGAGCATGTGCTGGAGTTGCTGCGTCAGGCCTCGTTCGACCCGAACGTGCTGGCGATTAAGATCAACATTTACCGTGTAGCGAAAAACTCGCGCATCATGGATGCGATGATTCACGCTGCTTATAACGGCAAGAAAGTCACGGTGGTGGTGGAACTGCAGGCGCGCTTCGATGAAGAGGCCAACATCCGCTGGGCGAAACGCCTGACCGAAGCGGGCGTGCATGTGATCTTCTCCGCGCCGGGTCTGAAAATCCACGCCAAGCTGTTCCTGATTTCGCGCCGTGAAGGCGAAGAAATAGTGCGTTATGCGCATATCGGTACCGGGAACTTCAACGAAAAAACCGCGCGCATTTATACTGACTATTCATTGCTGACCGCCGATGCGCGCATCACCAATGAAGTGCGCCGCGTGTTCAACTTCATTGAGAATCCGTATCGCCCGGTGACCTTCGAGCATCTGCTGGTGTCGCCGCAGAACTCACGCGACATGCTGTATAAGTTCATTGATGCCGAGATTGCCAACGCGCAGCAAGGCAATCCTGCCGGCATTACCTTGAAGATCAACAACCTGGTGGATAATGGTTTAGTTGATCGGCTGTATGCCGCCTCGTCGGCAGGCGTGAAAGTGAATCTGCTGGTGCGCGGCATGTGTTCGCTGATCCCCGATTTACCAGGCATCAGCGAAAATATTCGCATTACCAGCATCGTTGACCGCTATCTCGAGCACGACCGCGTCTATATTTTTGAGAACGGCGGCGAGAAAAAGGTGTTCCTCTCTTCCGCGGACTGGATGACGCGTAACATTGATCACCGCATTGAAGTTGCCGTGGCGATTCTTGATCCACGCGTGAAGCAACGCATTCTGGACATTATCGCCATTCTGTTTAGTGATACGGTGAAAGCCCGCATCGTCGATAAAGAGCTGAGTAATCGTTATGTGCCGCGCGGCAACCGTAAAAAGGTGCGTTCGCAGCTGGCCATTTACGACTACATCAAGAAACTGGAACAACCCGAATAACGCCTATGCCAATCTCACATAAAAGTACGCCGAAACCTCAAGAATTCGCGGCAATCGACCTCGGCTCGAACAGCTTCCACATGGTCATTGCCCGCGTGGTGGATGGCGCTTTGCAAGTGCTGGGACGCCTGAAACAGCGCGTGCATCTAGCCGATGGGCTGGATGCGCACAATCGCCTGAGCGAAGAAGCGATTGAGCGCGGGCTGAACTGTCTGGCGTTGTTCGCCGAACGTTTGCAGGGCTTTAGTGCCGCCAACGTGACGATCGTCGGTACGCATACGCTGCGTATCGCCAGCAACGCCGAAGAGTTCTTGCAGCGCGCGGCTGAAGTGATTCCCTATCCAATCGAAGTGATTTCCGGCAACGAAGAGGCGCGTTTGATCTTCATGGGCGTGGAACACACGCAGCCGGAAAAAGGCCGCAAGCTGGTAATTGATATCGGCGGCGGCTCAACTGAACTGGTGATTGGTGAAGACTTTGAGCCACAGCTGGTAGAAAGCCGCCGCATGGGCTGCGTCAGCTTCGCCAATCTGTTCTTCCCGAAAGGAGAAATCACGCCCGAAAACTTCCGCCGTGCGCGCCTCTCCGCTGCGCAAAAGCTGGAAACCATGGCGTGGCAATATCGTCTGCACGGCTGGCAATATGCGCTGGGCGCTTCGGGCTCCATCAAAGCCGCCTGCGAAGTGCTGCTGGCGATGGGCGAAAAAGAGAAACTGATTACGCCCGAAACGCTGGAGTTGCTGACCACCGAAGTGCTGAAGCATAAGTCGTTCAACGCGCTGAGCCTGCCGGGCTTGTCGGAAGAGCGTAAAGCGGTGTTTGTGCCGGGCTTAGCGATTTTGTGTGGCGTGTTTGATGCGTTAGCGATTCGCGAACTGCGTCTTTCTGACGGCGCTCTGCGGGAAGGCGTGCTGTATGAGATGGAAGGCCGTTTCCGCCATCAGGATATTCGCAGCCGCACCGCGCAAAGTCTGGCCAATCACTACGCGATTGATAGCGATCAGGCGCTCCGCGTGCTGGAAACCACCGAAAAGCTCTATTTGCAGTGGCAGGAGCAGAATCCAAAGCAAGCCAATCCACAACTGTCGGCGCTGCTAAAGTGGGCCGCGCTGCTGCATGAAGTGGGATTGACCATCAATCACAGCGGCATGCAGCGCCATTCGGCCTACATCCTGCAAAACTCCAACATGCCGGGCTTTAATCAGGATCAACAGATGCTGTTGGCGACGCTGGTACGTTATCACCGCAAAGCGGTGAAGCAGGATGAGATGCCACGTTTCACCTTGTTTAAAAAGAAACAGTTTCTGCCGATGGTATTCCTGCTGCGTCTTGGCACGCTGCTGAATAATCAGCGCCAGGCGACCACTAAACCAGATTCGCTCAAGCTCAGCACCGACGACGGCCACTGGACGCTGACCTTCCCTGCCGGCTTCCTGAGCCAGAATACGCTGGTGCAGCTGGATCTGGAGCGCGAGCAAGCTTACTGGAATGATGTCACCGGCTGGAAACTGATGCTGGAAGAAGAGGAGTAAAGCGGGCAGTTGGCCCGCAATCTGGTTATGACTACACGCCCCGATAACTATTACGCTGAAAAATACGCTCTCACGCCGACCCATTCTGAAGTGCTGGCGGCCCTGCCACATCTTGAAGTGGGGAAAGCGCTGGATTTGGGCTGCGGCCAGGGCCGCAATAGCCTGTTTCTCAATCAGCATGGCTTTGAGGTAACGGCCTGGGACAGTAATCCCGCCAGTCTGGAACGCCTGAACAGCATCATCGCGGAAGAGGATCTGCAGAACATTCACACCGAGCTGTGCGATCTCAATAGCGTACGGTTCAACGGCGCCTATCAGTTTGTGCTGTCGACCGTGGTGATGATGTTCCTGCAACCGGCAACCATTCCGCAGTTGATTGCCGATATGCAGGCCAGCACGCGTAAATATGGCTACAACCTGATTGTGGCGGCGATGGATACCGATGATTATCCCAATACGCAAAATTTCCCGTTTGCGTTTAAATCCGGTGAGCTCAGCCACTATTACCGCAACTGGCACATCGTGAAGTACAACGAAGATGTCGGTGAACTGCATCGTCGTGATGAAAACGGTAACCGGATTAAATGTCGTTTCGCCACGCTGCTGGCGCAGAAAGCCAGCTACTAAGCTAACGGCCGCCTTGTGCGGCCGTTACTTTGTCTGATGTTGATCAATGTGCTGAACCTTTTTTGCTCATTTTTCACACAGCGATTGCTTTAGCGATCTAAGTGTGACTAAATATTGCCTCCGCCCAACCGGGCAATTACAGGAACCACCCCGCGTGAACAGCGCTATCTCTGCACGAAGACGTCCCAAAACCGGTACCATGACCCGCGTGGTATTACTGGTCAGCTTCTTAATTTTGTTTGGCCGCCTGCTTTTCATCATTCCCGGTGCCATCGAGCATCATCAGCAAAAGAAAGCCATCCCTGAACCGGTCACGCTGAGCACCAGTGATTCGCGCTAAAACATTGCGGGTCGCCTGTCGCTGCTAAACATTGTCCTTTGAGACAATGCTGCTTTTTACGTCCTGTTACCCGCAACGCGCTACACTGTGAGCTGACTTTACAGACACAAGGAACGCGTTATGTCTGCTTCGCATTCACAAAAATTAGCTGAAACCCGCCATCACATCCTGAACCTGCTGCTCAACGAGCATGATCTGGTTGATGTTCTGCTGGATAAATCCGTCGATCTTAATGCGGGTGAACTGCGTGATATCACCGACTGGCGTCATGAATTAGAGCGTGAGCTGCAGCAATTACACGCCGCGGATTTGGCCGACATCCTCGAAGCCTTGCCGGAAGAAGAGCGTCAGGCGCTGTGGCGTTTAGTGCCGACGGCACAGCGCGGCCATGTGCTGGTTGAGGCTTCAGAAACCGTTTGGGCCAGCCTGACGGAAGAAATGTCTGATCGCGATATTCTGCGCGCCATTGAGCCGCTGGATATCGACGATCAGGTATATCTGGCGCGCTACTTGCCGCGCGATTTAACTGGGCGTCTGCTCACCACTCTTGAGCCAAGCCTGCGCGCACGGTTGATGAGTGTGATCGAACTGGATCGCGACCGCGTCGGGCAGATCATGGATTTCAACATCCTGACGGTACGCTCTGACGTAACCTTAGCCACGGTGCAGCGCTATCTGCGTAAAGGCAAAAAAATGCCTGACGGCACCGATAAGATCTTTATCACCGATGAACAGAACCAACTGCAGGGCGAACTCACGCTCACGGATATTCTGCTCAACAAACCGAAGATGCTGGTCGCCGAAGTGATGAATCCGCATCCCACTACGTTTCAACTCAACGACAAAGCGGAAGACGCCGCCAGTGCGTTCGAACGTTATAACCTGATCTCCGCTGCGGTAACCGATGCACAAGGTAAGCTGATTGGCCGTATCACCATTGAAGACGTGGTCGATTTGGTGAACGAAGAGAATGAAAGCAACATCCGTAAAATGGGTGGTATCAGCCAGGGCGAAGACGTGTTTGCGCCGGTGCGTAAAGCGGTGGGCAAACGCTGGACCTGGCTGGCGGTTAACCTGTGTACCGCGTTTGTCGCTTCGCGCGTGATTGGCCTGTTTGAAGCCACCATATCGCAGCTGGTTGCGCTGGCGGCGCTAATGCCTATCGTTGCGGGCATCGGCGGCAATACCGGCAATCAAACCATCACCATGATTGTGCGCGCATTGGCGCTGCATCAGGTTGAACCGGGTAACTTCTCGTTCCTGATCATGCGTGAACTCGGCGTGGCATTAATAAACGGCCTGTTCTGGGGCGGCATTATGGGCGGCGTCACCTGGCTGATGTATGACAATCTGCAACTCGGTGGCGTGATGATGCTGGCGATGGTGCTGAACCTGCTACTGGCCGCGCTGATGGGCGTGCTGATTCCGTTAATCATGACTAAGATGAAACGCGATCCTGCCGTTGGCTCCAGCGTGCTGATCACCGCCATCACCGATACCGGCGGATTCTTTATCTTCCTCGGGCTGGCGACGATCTTTTTGCTGCATCATTAAGGCTTTAAACAGTGTGCGTAACGTTGCAGCATCTGCTGTAAATTGAGTTGCAACGTTGCGCGCGCCAGTTCACTCAATGCTGGATTGACCCGCGTTGAACCACGCTGATTTAACCATTCCAGCACATCAATTAAATGCCATAACGCTGTTTTTCCATCATGAATTGGGCGTGGAAACTGCGGGCTGTGGCTCAGCATTAGCTTACGCATGTTCTGCCGCGAAACACCTATCAACTCTGCAATATCGGTCAGCCCGACTAAATCCGGCGCGGCCTCGATCAGTTCAGCATCTGGCAATGCCTGAAAAACATCATATAACGCGCTGCGCACCGCATCCTGTGCAGTGCTGGCTTCCCGGCTGAACGTCATGCTTAATTTTCCCGCCACACCCGCGCCAATTAACGCATCATCGCAACCTTGCGAGCCGAGACGCTCAAGCGCTTCATCAGTGTCGATTTCATCGTTAAGCTGAAAACGCAGCGTAAACTCAAATTCCATGTTTCACTCCCCGTCACTTAATCCGCTTAGGACTTTCACTGCAGTTATCCACCACGCGCCGTAGTAATTTGGCATGCGTTTCAGGATTTTTTGGCGTGCTCCAGATGCAGGTAATACAGTAATCCCCACATCGACACTCTGCCGAGTTATCGGGGCAGTACATCTTGCCCCACGCATGGTGGCCGCCGATTGCAATTTTCCAACCTCTCGCTTCCGCATACCGCAACGCTTCTTCTACCGCTTTATGCGGATGCCGCTTCCTGTCTGACATCGCTGGTTACCTTATGCTCACCGCACCAAGTTGTCAACTGACAACCATAGAATAATTCGATACTATTTCAGCGGTGAATGCTGCGGTAAATAACCAGAACGGTCTCAACGAGCTGTGCTTGTGTTTTGTGCTGGAAGACAGCGCACAAAATCAAGCGCACAGCCCATGAAGTGCATATAGACTCTGTTGTTAACACTGACCTGATGGAGAAGAAGCATGTTTAACGTGGATGATTTTGTGCAGTCTAAGACCGGTGGCCCAAAGATGCAGGTGCTGCGCGTGGAAGGCGATATGCTGTGGTGCGCTCGTGTTGACGATCACATCAAGCGCGAAATTGAAGTCAGAGCCGATACCGTAAATCCGTATCACGAAGACGGCGATTTTGGCGTCTGCTAAAAAAACGGCCCCAAATCGGGGCCATTTTTAGGGATTGTCGCGCTGTACATTGTCCTGCCCGATGCCGCCAATAAACGGCAGACGCAGCCTGAACGGTGTGAAATCCAGGCCCATGTTTAATCCCAGTAAGTTCACTTCCAGCCCCTCTTCCGCGCCAACTGTCACACCCAACACACCCAGTAGCGAAAGCTGCACGCCGCGACCTGACGGCGGTAAACCCACCGGATTAAGCAGCGAGCGATAATCTTTGCCGAGCGCGTTAGCCGGTAGATCCAGCTTCAACGCCGGTACCTCGCGGCCAATATGCGCCATAAAAGTATTGCTGTTGGGTCCAGGCCAGGCGTGATAGGTCGTCGGCCACGGATAGGATTTTATCGCCGCTTCGATCTGCGGAATCATCGCTTCTGCGCTACTGCCGCGATGATCAACCAGCAGACGCGGCTTCGCGCCGTACCAGTAGCCATCCGGGAGATTACTGTTGCGCCGCACCTTATCGCCGCTGCCCCAGCTAATCACTTCATAGCGGTTGTAGCGGGTTTCACCGGCGCGTTTAAAGATAATCCATGGATGCACCGCTACGGCGCCCTTCCAGCCATAGGTTGGCGCAGCATAAACCTGCACGATAGCTTCAGCCGCATAACGCTGTGGATCCGGTGCGATACCGGCAGAATCACGCCTTGCGGACGCCCAGCCACCGCGTTCAGAGGTGAGCTCACCGCTACGCGTTGCCTGCGCCAGACTCGCACCTAATGAAAGCAAGATGATGCAAAGAAAAGAGATCATTACGGCTTTGAAAGGCAACATCGACGGCATCCTGATGAGTAAAAATCACTCGTTATCTTGCAACGAAACGAGTGAGTTTGTATTCACTAACTATGCGATTCATTTAGCCGTTTCATTTGCCACCAGAACGTTTGAAAGAAAAAGCCCGCAATTAAGCGGGCTTCGAATCAAAGCAGACTTTATTCCCACTCTATCATTAATTCAATTTCATTACATTTTAAAATCAACAAGTTATATAAAATAGCTTGATTGATACCATAAAAAATACCATTTTAACTTTTCAGCATTCACCCGCTAGCCCGCGATTGGCTCCGCAAACACTCGACCGCAGCTTCGATTAACTTTTCATCAGGCATAAGGGAACCCCATTCCCTCCAAAAATCTCGCGTCGCACTGTCGGGCTTCACTCGAGGCCGATCAAGTTTGATCCGCGTCGGAAGAAGTACCGCATCACCCAACAGCAGCGCCTCCCCTGTATCAAGGAGTGGTAGCATCGCCGTCAAACCGACTAGAGAATCCGGCATCAGCCTCTTGATAACGTTCTGGTCACTGTCGTTCGTCAGCCTAAGGGCCAAGAAATTGTTGCATTGGGAGAGAATTGTCCGGCTGACGTCAGACGGTCGCTGGCTTACAACGAGCAAGGAGAATCCGTACTTTCGCCCTTCCTTCGCGATGCGCTCGAACGACCATAGTGCCTGTCTCTGAACGGCATCAGCATCATCTTTCACCGGCAAGTAGAGATGTGCCTCATCGCAAAGCAGGGTAACTGGAGTGCGCGCATCTGCGCTCATCCAAAACTGCACATCGTATAAGAGACGAGCTAATGTACCGGTGACGACAGGGAGCACATCGGCCGGAACTTCGGAGAAGTCGATTATTTTTATGCCATTGCCGGAATCGGCTCGTAGCAATTTAATGATCTGCTTAGCGAGCCATCCATAATCGAGCGCTTCCGGCGGTGGTGAGAACATAAATCCATAACGGCGATCATCGAGTTTCGCCTCCAGTCGGGATATAAAGCGTGTCAGCTTGTCTTCCCAATCCCCTTTAACTGGAGCCCCCCCTTTACCTACGCCTTTAGTGGTATTGTCCGTCTTCAGATGGTCAACCAAATCAGAAATAGCATATGGGATCGGCGAATCCACCGTGAAGGTCTCCTTGACCTTGTCCTTGCCGGACAAATCTAGAGTTGCCCCCTTAAGATTTCGAACGTGGAGAGTGAAACGAGATGCTTGGTTAGGAGCGTTCTGGTCGCTGCGATCTAGAATCATCGATAGCATCTCGTCGCGGTTTAGCAGCCAGTAAGGTAGAAATAGTGTGTCGTCCTTCGGAGCGGAAAGATCGCCTGGACCGGCGATGCGAAAGCGTTGTGCAAACCCTCCGTTGTCCTTGTCAGCCAGAGGTGCATATTCACCGTGCATATCAAACACGACGATGTTAGGGAAATTCAGCTTGGCCGCACGTTCAAGAATCAGGGCGACTGCCCAGCTTTTGCCAGACCCAGTACTTCCAAGAATAGCGGCATGTCGTTGGAAGAATCTGTCCCCACTAGCGATTGCTTCGGCACTACGATCAGCAACGAAGGTCCCAAGCTTCAATCGTTCTTCGTCAGATAATCCTGCTCCCAGAATTCCCATAAAACGCTGCAGGTTGCCACCCTCGATTAAAAAGCAGTCCCGATCAATCTGTGGAAAGCTATCAGCGCCGCGTTTGAAGGTATCAGACTTTTCACCATCAACCGTCCGATAAGTGCCGATGATGAAGGCCTGCATATGATCAGTAGGCGAAACCGTCAATGTTGCGAATTCACCGCCTTCGGGATCAGGAAGCTCTTCACGAAGGGAACGAGTAACGCGGTCTGTCATTCCGATTAAGAATTCAGCCTGGGTCGCCCCCTTGATAGCGATAAGCTGACCGATACCCACACGCGTAAGCATCTCAGAATTTGTGACGTCGATAGCCACGCGACTGGTGTCAACGCCAGCCACACGACCGATTTGATCATTGTCTGTAAACACGAGCGCCGGGCTTGTCATGCTGATAAAACTCCCTTCACAAATCCATCGAGGTCCCAGTAGTCAACACCGGGGTAGAATATCTCTAATCCATCGACAATGAAGCATGCGCCTGAGGTTCCAGCCTCTTCGCGAAACTCAGCAGCTATCACGTTCTTGTTTTCTAAGGCTATATCTCGTGCTTTAGGAGAGAGCGCGAAAGTTAAAATTACCGTTTTCACACCTGATTTAATGCGGGGCGTGAGATGGGTTTCCAAATGGTCATCATTGAAACCGTAGCCGATAATGAGGAAGCGGCGCGCCTTGTCTATAGCATCATTTGCCTTTTCTCGATGTTTGTCGAAAGGGCTCTCATATCCGCTCCGGAATTTGTTTAATCCCGGTGTAATAATAAGGCGCGGGAGCGGCAATGCCCCAGCGTAGCGAACCGGATTGCCCTCACGATGGTACCAATCAAGGCTGCCATGTGGCTTGAAGACATTCGCCTTCATTGCGAACTTGTAGCGCACGTTCCTACCCACCAATTTCACACTACGGCAAAAACTCCAATAGCTATCCTGCGGCTCAAGCCGCGCGGCAAAATGGCCACAGAACATGGTGTCGACACCTAAACCAGCTTCCTCACATGCGAGCTCGGCAAGACGATCATAGTTTGTCGTCACAATTGGTATACCCGCATCTGGCTTCAACAAATGCGGAATCAACTTAGTTAGCCGAAGCGTCCTAGATTTATTAAAGACCTCTGAGATAATATTGGCTTCAGCGTTGGCAATGAACTCACCAGTGCTCTGCACAATGGCCGCTTCAAGGGATGCCGATGGCGCATACTTCAGCAAAGCCGCTTCAAGGCCATCCTTTTCAATAAGTGGGTGGATATCTTCCCAAAGCTTAGTGTCTTCTGGGGAAAGGCTGGCAGGAATATGGGTGACTAGATGGTGTCCAAGTGTAGCCATTCCAGGCACCCCCTCTGCACAGGACAATCCAGAACCTACAATTAAAACTAGCCCATCCCCTAGGTGTTCTTGTAGCTGTTTTTTTAACGTATTGAGTTCCACTGGCCCCTACCTTCATCGCAGCGCTTATGCAAAAAAAGAATGCTTCAACGTTTCCAAAGACATTGGACTGACCTCATACAGCGGCTCGGAAGTGTCTAGATTATCCGTAGCGATTCAATCTCCATTTAAATCCTCAAGGTAAATCACGTCGATGCGGGAGATAGGGTTCACCGGTAACTTGCCGCTTGTCTACGGACAGCTCGAAGCGGAAGTGAGATGATTGTTCGTCCCAATCAACTGGACGTTTACAATTTGCAACTACATATCCAGCGGGATCGATCCAACTGAGGTGCTCGGCTGTTATTAACGGCATTACACTTAGTTGGCGCGAAAGGTAGTCCTCTGCAGGCCGTTCCAGTAACACCTCAAACTTAATCTCACGCAGTTCTCTTCGCATCGGAACTGGTACCTGACGTTTTTCGACCCAATTCCTAATACGACGAGGATCTAACTTATCATTTGGTGCGGTGTCAACTGCTAGCTGTGCATAATAAACCTGCGCGTCTGTTTCTGCTTGCACACGATCGCGAGCATTGCCGCGCGCCAACAAAAATGCGGCGACCGGATCAAGCGTGCCCCAACTAATAAGTTCCTTAAGCCAAAAACCTATCCACGGCAGCCCGCTCCTTGGCCAGTCGTCCATAGTGAGTGCGTTAACCGGACCAGCAGCATCGCCTTTATCCATCAATACACCAATTAGACTGCCTAATCCCCAATTGCCACGATAGATGAAGTTTTCTGCGACAAAGGCGAACCAATTTCCAAGCTCTTTTGGCTTGGGCTGTTTATTGAGAGAGGTTTTGAAAAGCCACCACCTGAGCAATTTCTCCCAATCTTTAAATGGCTTACGCATCCGTCCAAACTTGGTCGAAATACGGAATGCCGGCACTTCACCCAGCAGAGCAATGACCGCACGGATGAATTGGAATTGTTGCTCAAGCGACCAATCAGCATAATTGATGCCGCCTGCTAAGATTGCGTGTATGTCGTCGACGCGGTCGAGAAGGAGCGAACCCGAGCGCGGCGGTAGACTTGTCTTATAGAGCTGGCGACGACGATTCGCGTCGGGATATAGGGTCGATATAGCTAACCCTCGCTGAAGCCAAGTCTGTGCCAAACGCTGTTCCTCGTGCGCTGCGACGCAGGCGTACGTCCGCCGCCATAGTGCTAACAATTCGGTTTCGAGTTCGGCGGTGCTTAGATCCACGTTGTGTATATGTTCGATTTCTTGAAGCACTGTTATTAGCAATCCGTCGAGCGTATCCAACAGTTTCTTGCTGTCATCTTTATCTCCTTCTTCATTGCTAACCGCAGTTCTCTCAAGCCATTCGGCAAATTTATCGTCATCGTCGCTGCCGCTTAAAGTTCTCCACGCATTGCGCAGATGATCCAGCAACATGGCAAGCGCACTATTTGCAGTCCCCTCTTCAACCGACAGTTTCCCGGAAGAGGCAAGTTCGGTCGCTTCCTTCAACTCATTGATGAGATTTTCATACCCCTCCCAAGAACGGTTCCAGACATATTCGCGGCTACGTTTGCGATATTCACGCTCGGGCAATACGACGAGAGCATTGCCTTCGGTTGCGACGCCCGGGCGTCCGGCACGACCAATGAGATTCGAGAATTCATTGGTCGTGAAGACGTTAGCAGAACGATGCACACTCGGGATCAGCAGAGTATTTATGGGAATATTCACCCCTTCAGAAAGGGTGGAGGTCGCGATTACCACACGAACATTACCACGATCGATCGCTACCTTTAGTCGCCGAGCCAGAAGCCCCGGCATCCGACCGTGATGAACTGCGACCCCACGGACCAGTAGGCGATACTCAAAGGACTCTGTCGTAAAATAGTCCTCCGCTGCGGCTAGGCAACGTTGCCAATGCGGGTCGTCGTCGGCAGCAGACCAGTAATTGGGTAGAGATTCTTCTGCCTTGATCCAACCTTCGAGCAGATCGGCGCAATTCTCAGCAAAAGAACTGACGTTCTGCGTCAAAGAGATCATCACAGTCGGCCGGGTGCCATCTGGCCGCTCGGCAGCAAGATGAAGGGCGGCCCAGAGCGTCGGCCCTCTTAGAGACTTCTCGACACCTAGATTGCTATCAACTCCACCAGGAACCGCTGGAAAAGGATTGGGGACATACGGACCATCAGTGGTACGTTCATCCTCGAACTCAAGAGTACGGCCATCCATCAGATCGTAGCGGATGTTAAACCGGCCGCTCCGCGCGACCTCAAGGCGACCTAGCATCTGCCGAGTACTGCGATAGGTTGAACTGACAGGACCGCCGCCTACGTCACTCGACAGCCAGGATGCAATTGCCGGTGCGGCCTTAGCGGCAACCGCTGAGAGCGCGATGATGCGGAAGCCCTTGTTGTCCTGAGCACGCAGCAGACGGGTACTAAGCTGCTCAAGCCTGAGAGCGCGAGATGTATTATCTGTGATAGAGTCCGGGCGATTAGGATCCTGCTCGACCATATGCGCTTCATCAATCACAACGAGACGCACGCGATCGAGGAATAACGTGCCAAGATAGCGCAACAAGGCATCGGCCTTTTCAAAGGTGCAGATGACGACAGTTGGCTGATTGACTTGTACCCAAGCGTCAGTAGGTCCCCAATCAGCCCCGCCGTAAAGCCCGGTGACAACCACCGGCTCCGCTGCTATGTCTCGCAGGTCTTCGGTAAAACGAGTTTCGACTTCGGCAGCTAGAGCACGCGAAGGTACAAGGTAAAGCACAATATTTTCTGCAACAAGCAGATTAGACGGCGTTAAGAAAAGACCTTGAACTGCGCCAAGAGTGGCGATAGTTGTCTTTCCAGATCCAGTAGGCGTGCAAAGTACGAAGCTGTTGTTAGCCGCTAGCCGATCGATACCGGCCCGTTGCGCTGGCCATACTAAAGCGCGGCTATTGACGAAGGCCGCTCGTGCAAATTGAGTCAACGCGACGCGAGTGCGCGTGTTCACCTCATCAGCAAGTCTTTCGACGTGAGGCCATAGGCTTGAATCTATGAAGCGATGAGCTGCTCCTGCGCAGAGCCGCGCTAGAAGGTAAGAATAGGGATCTCGGCTATGCAAATAATTCTGTGCCAATCCATCGAGTTTGACTAAAGCACGATCGACCAATGCTGTCTCGCCAGTGCGGAGATAGGAACAAATAGTACCTATGCACATAATGACGTGGCGGACGGTCAAGACCTCAAAATCTACAAGCCGTTCGCTGTCGTCTTGCTTACCCTCATCGGCTCCAACGTTTCGCAGAGCCGAGTCTTCTCCAAGTTTGTGCTGTTCTTTCCAGAACGACTGAACGGCAGTTAATGCCGCATCGAAATCACCGCGCAAAAACTCGCACAGAATTTTGGAAGATTTCTCGACCGCTGGCATCATACGCAGATGCCCTAAAGCCATCGCTGGATAGCCTGCCACTTGATAAGCGGCCGCTGAAAGAAGGTGGAACGGAGCATCTACAGGCTTTAGAGCTGCGTGAGAAACCCATTCTAGAACTTCAGCGGCGCGCTTAACCGCAGCCGTCCAAGCTCGACCATCATCGACAGTTCGTTCAAGCCAGGCAGTATCGAGTAATAAGCATGCTTCATCGATCCGTAAGGCGAGTTCTGATGCAGTGAACGATTTTAGGCCATCAGCCCCCATGTCGCGGCGGACACGCTGGCTGTAAAGTTTTGCTTGCTGCGGCGATAGTGTTGAGCTGGCTAAATTAGCCCTGACCTGTTCTGCTATTTTGAGTACGGCGTCGCTTGGCATCAAGCCCCCCGATAGAGTGTGTCGACAAGCACTTTAAGTTCCGTGAGTTGGAACTCCATAGCATCAAGTTGGCGGTCGACAGTATAAGACGCATGTGGCGCATCAGCCTGCAGCCAGCTTAGCCGTGTCTTTGGTTTAATCGGGGAATTTCCAACAGTATAGGCAAGTCCGTCACTACGTTTAACAGTTTTGAAGCCGTCCCGATAAAGTTCGAGCAAGCGTGCTACCCATGCCTGGGCCTCATTATTTTCATAGTCCGACAGTAAATTAATCAATTCGCGAATACCGCTGGGACGCCGGGTTCCAGCAGCAAGCTTGCCGTGAGCATCGGCAATAATTGCGGAATTGCTGACAGCCAAGCACTTTGCCTCAAGCGCGAGAACGTGGGTGATCTTGCCTTCTCCGTCGAGTTGAAAAGCCAAGGCATCGTCTCCAGTACGCCCCGGACGTTTTTCAGCCTCGGCATCGGGATCGTGCGATTCGCCCATAATGATGCGCTCGTTAATGAGATCGAGATGCTGGAATTCTTGGTCGTGGAAACGAAATAGAAAGGCAGGTACATGCCAGTCCTTCTCTCCCAAGGCACCAAAATGTTCAACCGCAAGACCAGCCAAAGTTTCGCCGAGATAGCCTTGCAAGGTGATGCGATTGAGCATCGCTGGATAATGTACTGCTGGGTCGTCAACCCGATCTGAAAAAGGGGAAAGGTGATCTTCGAAACCCTTACGTATGCGGCTCCGGGCATCGTCAAGAGCTTCTTGAGCATAAGCAACCAGTTCGTCGCGCAGCGCTCCAAAATTAGCATTAACCTCTCGCCACACGCGTAGTTCATATTTACTGTTTACGCTGGTCAAAGGCTGGGGTACAAGCCAAGCATTGAGTGGTTGCAATGTCACCCGTCGGGAGCGAATCATCTTGCGTATTCTTCATCGCGCACTGAATGATTATTTATTCTCCGGTACACTCAACTTCCCCTTCTAGTTTCCTGCCGATTTCCCCCTAAAAGACGAGGACAATTTGCAGCTTCCCATTTTCCCAAGCTATCCTGACGCTAAATTATTGTCAACCTAACAGAGTGGTGTATTAATCAACGGGGAGTGGGTCGAAAGTATCAATCAACTAGCAGTTTTTTGAATAGATCTTGAAACGCTGCCAGTTTCTGACAAAAACTTTGCTCTGCTGAAAGGGTTCGCAAAATGGTCGAACTCCATGAGATTTGAGGGGCTACTAATATGATAAATTATAAGATATTAATATATTAATTACTTACGTCGTTTTACTGTGCGATCTTGCAGCATTTGTAGATTGCGCAAGAAGTCCTCATCAGTTCCAAATATGTCAGCAAGAGCGCGGGCCTCATCGTCACTAAGACGACGTATACCGCAGATGATATTTTCAACATCCTGCCGAGAAATCCCCATAGCTTCCCCTAAAGCATCATGAGACATGTTCAGTGGTTTTAAGAATTCCTTTGTCAGCATTTTTCCCACTGTCACAGGCCCAGCGTTCTCTGCTTTTGTGTAATAGGCAAGAATCTCAGAACGCCCCTGCTCATACGTCAGCTCACCTGAAATAATACGTGCCTTAATGGACTCATAGAGCGGCGTACCATTGGGGTCCTTTCCTTCGAGTCTCAAGGAAGCCTCTGCTTTACGAAAGCCCTCAATGCGTAATAGTGAATTGGGAGTTTTGGACATGATTTTTCCTTTGAGTAGCAGGAGTAGAGTTTGCTCAGTGAAAGCGTCAGTTCGCGTTTCCCCGTAAACTGACGTCCTTAATTCAAGATTTATTATTGCCGGATAAGCTATCTCCGGCAAAATCATCATGTTCGCGGTTATCCCGACGAGTAGCTGTTTGTTTACGTATCTGAGTCGCCAACTCTTCTCCAATAGTCTGATGAGCACCAGAAGAATTGCTGTTTTGCTTCATTGTCTGGTACTCAGCAGCTCCATTAACCATACTGCTTCCCATATGTCTTGCCATGCGTCCAGCACGCGAGAACGATGCAGCAAAACCTTCGCTTCCTCCACTGGAGCTACCTTTATGAGATGACTGGTCTGCCGACGTGTTTACAGACCCAGTATCTTCACCACCGCCAAATCCTCCACCTGAACCACCGGCAGATCCAGATTCTTCGGCCATTGCCGTTTGTGCAGATTCGAAAGCGGCTTTTAATGCAGAAACCCCACCACTAACTTGAGCTGTAGTGCTCATTGCCATCGTTCCAGCACCACTAATCGCAGTAGTAGCAGCGCCCGTAATCATACCGGCCCCAAACCCACCAATACCTTGTAAGGATGCTCCTCCGACAATGCCAGATAACAACAACGGTAATTTATTAGTCAATACTAAAAGAATGATTGACGCCAGGAGTAAAACAATAAGACTATTAAGGTCAGGAATATCATTTCCAATAATAGAAAAGTACTGATCTATAAATGATTGTCCAATACCAATGATTATTGTCATCGTGAATAATTGAACACCAATCGATAAAACAGTCCGTAGGTAATTTATTGCTATGTCAGAGGTCCACTTCGAGCCACCAAACCCAAGCAATATAACTCCCGCATAACACAATACCCATGCAGAAACTAAAATGATTAGCATGTTTATCGCTATGAGGGCCATCACTATCAAAACAATTATCGCGACTGTTATCATAATGGTGGATATCATTGGCGACCAAATTGATGCGGCTGAACTAACCTTGGACAGTATCACAAACGCCATATCAACTATGCTTGAGGGTGATATACCAGTACCTATTCCCAGAGCGTTTGCTGCAAGTTGTCTCATTGAATTAATTATTGATTGAGATATAGCTGGACCGTTTATTAAAAGATAATAAAAAAAACCAATGACGGCAAAGAAACGAACCATTTCTGCAAGTACCCCAGTCAGCCCCTCCCCTTGCAGCGCCATCATGCTAAATGTCCAAACCATACTTATTAATACCAGCCCCCAAAAGAGCCAATTCGCATAATCGCCAATTACTGTTGTCCATGTGCTAGCCACTTGTTGAAACTTATCTAACAATGTATCAAGCAACCCGCCACTATCTAACTGACCAGCATAGGCATTAAAAGAAAATAAAACTATGATACCTAAAAAGGTGAGCTTGCTTACTATTTTCATAATTACCATTCTCTTTTAGGACTTGGATTATTATTACTACGCAATACACAATTATCGTATTTATGCGTATCTAATTTATTATCTGGCATTGTTGAGCAATCTTTATCGTTTTTTTCGCAAGAACAAAGAGTCAGTGAAGTGATTAGAATAAAAACCATCGTAATTTTATTTTTCATTCAATTGGTCCTCACCATATTCGCTTTGGGCTTGGTGTATTCTGTCCAGCTAATACTTTCTCATCAGCGGCTATTTGTTGGGCTTCTTTATCAGCCTGAGCTTGCGCTAGGGTTGTAGCTGCATTTTGTTGTGCCACCAGTAATGAGCGGATTTGCAGTAACTGATTTGACCTGCCCCCAGTATTAGATACAACCTTCAGTTAGTAATGTCGGTTGATTTTT